>NZ_BAAAQN010000009.1:0-210599 GCF_039531695.1 Catenulispora yoronensis | reverse complement strand
TGTCTTCCTAAGACCGCTTGGCCTCCGACTTGTATAAGGCCCCACCTTCGACACCACCCGCATCACCAAAGTCTCATCATCCACCCAAACCGCCCGAATCTTCCCCTCCCCCAAAACCTCCACAGCCTCCGGCCCCCGCGCCGTCAACTGCACCCGCGCCGCCAACTTCTCCTGCCCCAAAGCCCCCGGCTCCACATCCACACAAATGTGGTACGTCCGCTCCTCCTCCCCCCAAGCCCCCGTCGGATACCCCACAGTCCGCACCGCATCCCCGGCCAACCGCGCATCCGTCAGATCCCGCAGCACCGGATCCACCTGCTTCACATACCGAATCACCGCCCCCGCCGGCGTCCACAAACTCAGCTCGACATCCGCAACCCGCTTCGACGCCGCATCCGCCGTGGCATCCCGCACCGCGTCCGGCAACGCCTCCGGCTCCGCGACCAATGCCACAGCCCCCGACAACTGCTCCGACACCAACCGCATCTCGTGGACGTCCCAGTCGTCCCCCAACCCCAGACAGTCCGCCGTGAACAACCCCGCACACGCCCGCGCCGTCATCGCCAACCGCGACGGATGCAGCCCCTCATCCCGCCCGTTGACCACCAGAATCGCATGCCTGACCGGCCCCGCACCCAGCGCGAACATCCGCGCCGCCCGGCTGAGCCACAACCCGATCTCCCGGCCGCCATACGCGGTCAGCCGATTCACAGCAGCCTTCGCAGCCGCCCGCGAAGCCTTCGTCGCCGGCTGCGGCGGACCGTCCTCCGGATAAACAGCCTGACTGTCAGCCCGCCCCGCGATGACCGCGAACCGCGCACCGTCCGGCAGCTCGTCGATACCCGCCCGCAAAGCGGCCTTCACACCCTCCAACCGCCCGGGCTCCGCCAACGACCGCGAACAGTCCGCGATGAACACCACAGTCGGCGGCCCATCCGCCGTAGCCGCCAACGGCTGCTGCTTCACCCTTCCCGACGCACCGCCGGCCACTCCCGCGCCCACTCCCGAGCCCACCCCCGCGCGCACACCAGCCCCCGCCGCCGCAGCTCCACCCCCATAACTCCGATCCGCCCTCCGCGCAGCCGCCACAGCCGCAGCCGCCGCGGCCTCCGCAGACCCCGGCGCCACCGTGGTGGCCACCGAGACCACCGCGTGAACCTCCCGCGCCCCCGCAGCCAAATACTCGTTCTGCGACACCTCGAACCCCGCCCGCACCGCCTTCACAGCCTCAGCCGCGTTAGCCGTCCGCGCACCCCGCACCACCGCGATGTCCCCGTTGATGTCCCCGTTCCGCAACCGCTCGTTGACGAACGCGAAGTGCTCCACCCACTCGACCCCGAGCTGCACATCCTGCGCCGGAGGCCGCGCCCTCCCCGGCGCCTCCACCGTCGGCGGCGGCGTCCAGTCACCGACCAGAGCGAACGCGGCGGCCACATCGGGCCGCGTCGCGGGATCCTTGTCCAGCAACCGCGTGATCAGCGCGGTCAACCGCCCTCCACGCCGCAACGGATCCGGCTGCCCGGCCACCACCGAACCGATGATGTCGGCCCGGAACGCCGGAACCCCCTCCACCGCCTCATACAGCGTGGCGCCCAGCGAGAACATGTCCCCGACCGCGCCCGCGTCCTGCGAGATCACCCGCTCCGGCGCGACATAGCCCGGCGAACCGATGAAAGTCCCGGTCCGGGTCACCCGCTGATCATCGAAACGCACCGCGATGCCGAAGTCTGCGAGCAGAGCGCTCCCATCGGCCGCCAACAGCACATTTCCAGGCTTCACATCACGGTGCACGATCCCCGCCGCATGCGCCGCCGCGAGCGCCCGCAGCAGATCCCGGGCCAGCGCCACCGCGTCGTTCTCGGCCAGCGGTCCGCCGCGCGACAACCGGTCGGCGAGGCTCTCGCCCTTGACCAGCTGCATGACGATCCACGGCGCGCCGGTCTCGATGTGCACGTCGTGCACGGTGACGATGTTCGGGCAGTCCCGCAGCCGCGCCGTGTTACGCGCCTCGCGCGCCGCCCGGGCCACGCGCTCAGCGGCCTGCGGGCCCTTGCCGTCCAACGGCAACAGCACTTGCTTCACCGCGACGTCGACGCCGAGGTGCTGGTCGTAGGCGCGCCACACCTGTCCGAAGGCACCGGAACCGAGCCGGTCCACCAGCCGGTAGCGTCCGCCGATCACCCGCCCTGGCTCGGTCACGCCGAAAAGCCTACGGGGATCCGCGCCCCGGCGCGACGATGATCGGACAGTTCCGGGAAAACCGCCATCAGGCCTTTGTCGGCGTCTCCGTGGCTTCGACCGTCTTGAGGGCCGCCGCAAGCCGGGCCTTGGCCTCCGCGGCCACCGGTCCGAGCTCGGGATTACCGGTGAAACGCACCATGACGTCCGGGTCGAGGGCCTCGACAACCGTCCGTTCGCCATCGGCGCGCACCACCACATTGCACGGCAACAACAAACCGATCGACGGCTCGGCGCTCAGCGCGCGATGGGCCAACGGCGGGTTGCAGGCGCCGAGGATCAGGTAGGGGCCGGTCTCCTCGCCGAGCTTCTCGCGCATCGTCGCCTGGACATCGATCTCGGTGAGGACGCCGAAGCCTTGTTCGCGGAGCGCTTCGCGGACCTGCTCGACCACTTCCGGATGGGGGCGGTCGACGATCACGGCGGTGCCGTAGGAGGCCATGGTTCTGCCTTTCTCGGTGCTCAACTCTCAGTGCTCAACTCTTGCTACTCACCGCTCAGCGCTCAGCGCTCACGCCAGCGAGAGGAACAACTTCTCCATCTGCGCGACACTGGCCGCGCGCTCCTCGGCGTCATCGGAGTCCAGGCACTGCTGAAGCCCACCGGCGATCACCTTGAACCCGGCCCGATCCAGCGCCCGCGACACCGCGGCCAGCTGGGTCACGATCTCGGAGCAGTCACGCCCGGACTCCAGCATCGCGATCACCCCGCGGATCTGACCCTCGGCACGGCGCAGCCGCTTGGTGACGTCGTTGACGGTCTCGGCTTCGACCTGCACGGCTTCGCCTCTCACTCGCTTGGCACGGGACGACGCCAGTATACCCCATGGGGTATTTGCGGATACCCCCCGAGGTATGCATATGATCGCTCCGAAATATACCCCTGGGGGTATTTGACCTCGGAGGAGAAGCTGTGGACCCCTCGAACCCAACCCAGTCGGCTCGCTCGACCAGCCCAAGCAACTCAGCCAGCTCGACCGGCTCAACTGGCTCGACCGGCTCAGCCAGCTCCGACTCGACCCGCCTGACCAACTCGACCAGCCTGCGCGACTCGGCCGCCTCGACCAACTCGCCTGGCTCGACCAACTCGACCGACTCCGACTCAACCCGCCTGACCAACTCGACCAGCCCGCGCGACTCGGCCGCCTCGACCGACTCAGCCAATTCGACTGGCTCAGGCGACTCGACCAACTCGCCTGGCTCGCCTGGCTCGCCTGGCTCGCCTGGCTCGCCTGGCTCGACCGAATCGACCGAATCGACCGACTCGACCCGCTTGACCAACTCGCTCGGCTCGTCTGGCTCGATCTACCCGGCCAATACGGCCCGCTCGACCCGCTCGACCTACTCAGCCGCAGCCGCAGCCGCCCCACCCTCCAGCGCTCCTAGCGCTCTCAGCTCCCCCAAATCCCCCAACTCCCCCACCCACCCCGGCCTCCTCGCCCGCCTGGGCCAAGCCGCCGCCACCCACCTCCGCCTGACCCTGATCCTCTGGGCAACCACCGTCATCGCCCTAGGCGCCCTCGCCCCCCAAGCGCTCAAATCCCTCGCCGGTGCCGGCTGGCAGGCCAATGGCTCGGCCTCCGTCCAGGTCCGGGACCTGGTCGGCGACCACTTCGGCGGTGCTGGGTCGACTGCGCTCCAAGTGGTGGTGAAGGCCGACCGTCCTGTCTCCGACCCTGCGGTGCAGTCCGTCCTCGCCCGGGCCACCGCCCTGCTGCACGCCGACTCCCGCATTGGGCCGATCTTGGCGCCGCAGGCCAGCAGCACCATCAGTGCCGACGGCAAGGCCGCGATCGTGCTGGCCGGCGCCGCCACTGCGGACCCAAACGCCATGGTGCGTGCGGCCGACGATCTCAAGGGGCCGCTTGCCGGGCTGTCCACGTCCGACGTGCAAGTAGCCGCGACCGGGTCGTCGGTCTTGTGGAGTGACTTCAACGCCGCCAACCACGAGGCGATGATGCACTCGGAGTTGATGAGCTGGCCGGTGACGCTTGTCATCCTGGTCCTGGCCTTCGGTTCCCTGGTCGCCGCCGGGCTGCCGTTGCTGCTGACGGTCTCTGGGCTGGCCGCCTCCGCAGGTGCGCTGGTGTTACTCAATCACCTGACACCGGTGTCCATCTGGGCGATGAACTTCGCGATGATGTTCGCGCTCGCGCTCGGCATCGACTACGCGCTGTTCCTGGTGGTCCGCTTCCGCGCGGCGCTGGCCAAACACGGGAACTCGCTGCGCGCGGTCGGCGAGACCATGGACACCGCCGGTAAAGCCGTCGCTCTGTCCGGGGCGACCGTCCTGATCAGCCTGTCCGCGGTGATGCTGGTCCCGGTGCCGGCCTTCCGCTCCATGAGCGCCGGCATCATGCTCGCCGTCGCGTTCGTGCTCGCCGCGACGCTCACGCTGCTGCCCGCCGTGCTGGCGAAGCTCGGCACACGCGTCGACGCCGGACAACTGCCACGACCGCGGTTCCGCAGCGCTCGTACTCAGCGCGCCATTAGTCCAGCATCCACCAGCGCTCCGGCATTCATCAGCACTCCAGCGACCACCAACGGTCCAGCAACCACCAGCAATCCGGCGACCTCCGGCACTCCGGCCACCACCACCAGCAGCCCAGCAACCACCAGCACTTCGACACCCACCACCAGCCCCACCTTCACCGCCTGGGGCGAACGCCTCTGGCGCCACCCCCTCCGCCACGGCCTCCCCGCCCTAGCCCTCCTCCTCGCCCTCGCCGCCCCGCTCCTCGGCCTCCGCACCGCAATGCCCTCGATCACCGTCATCCCCGAGGACGCCTCAGCCCGCGTCGGCTACACCGCCGTGCAGCAATCCTTCGGCCCCGGCATGCCCGGCACGCTCCAGATCATCACCCCCACCGCGCAAGCCGAGGCCGTCCGCTCCACAACCGCCGCGACCCCCGGCATCGCAGCCGTCACCCCGCCCATCCCCGCGGCCGATCACTCCGGCCTCGCCCTCCTCCAAGCAGTCCCAACAGTCGATCCCTCGGATCCGGCTCTCGCCCACACCGTTGATCGGCTCCGCGCCACGCTGCCCGAGCACACCCTGGTCGGCGGCGCGGCAGTTGAAAACCTGGACCTCCAATCCGCGCTGGACGCCAAAACTCCCCTGGTCCTCGCCGTGGTGCTGACGCTCGGCTTCCTGCTGCTCCTCGCCGCCCTGCGCGCACCCCTGATCGCGCTGGTCGGCACCCTCACCGCGCTGCTGTCGACCGCCGCGGCCTTCGGTGTCAGCCGCCTGGTCTTCCAGGACGGCCACGGTTCCGGCCTGCTCGGCTTCACGCCGCAGGGTTTCCTCGATGGTTGGGCCCCGGTGTTCTTCTTCGCGATGGTCTTCGCGATCGCGATGGACTACACGGTTTTCCTACTGGCGGCCGCGAAGGAGCATTACGAGGTGACCGGTGATCCCCGGCGGGCCGTGACGGGGGCGCTCGGCGGTTCCGGGCGTGTGATTTTCGCCGCAGCGGCGGTGATGGTGGCGGTGTTCTTCACGTTCGCGCTCTCCGGACCGCTGCCGCCCAAGGAGATGGGTGTCGTGCTGGGAATCGCGGTCCTGCTGGACGCGGTGCTGGTCCGGCTGGTGCTGCTGCCGGTGTCGTTGCGGTTGCTGGGCCGTGCGGCGTGGGCCTGTCCGGTCTGGCTGGGCCGCCTGCTTCCGGAGGTGAGGTTCGCGCATTGACCCACCCCTTACCGGGGAACATATCCCCGGAATTTGCGTTACCCTCAAAACGGGACCGAGCCCCCGGATGATCCGCGGGATTCCCTCCGGAGACCGGCTCGCTCTCCCATGATCAGCCGCCGCGCGCGAGTACGTACCCCCTCCGCATCTCGCGCGCGGCGGCCTTCGCCGTTATCGTTGAAATCCCTGAAAAGGGGATAAACCGCCCATTTCTTGCGGCTAGGATGGTCCGATCCCGCCCCCGCCCCGACCGTCGCAGGAGGAACCGTGGACGTCGTGGCCGCCCCACGCCGCACGCCCCGCACAACCCGCGCGCCACGCGCACCCCGCGCCGACGCCGTCCGCAACCGGGAACGCATCGTGGCCGCCGCCCGCGACCTGTTCACCGAGGTCGGCTCGCAGGCGCCGATCGACGAGGTGGCCCGCCGGGCCGGCATCGGCAACGCCACCGTCTACCGGCACTTCCCGGACCGCGACGCGCTGGTCCTGGGCGTCATCCAGCACGTGCTGAAGCGCACCGGCGACCAGGCCGAGTCCGCCATCACCGAGGTCGACGACCCGTTCGAGGCGCTGAGCCGGTTCGTGCACGCCTGCGCCGAGGAGCGGATCGGCGCGGTGTGCGTGGTGCTCGACGGCGCCTACGACCCCGGCGAGCCGGAGGTCGCGACGCTGACCGGGCGGCTCAACGGCCTGGTGGAGGCGATGATGGCGCGGGCCCGGGGCGCCGGGACGCTGCGCGCCGACGTCGACCTCGGCGACATCGTCCTGGCCGTCAGCCAGCTCACCCGGCCGCTGCCGGACCTGGCCGGTTACCACCGGGGTCCGCATCGGTACCTTCAGCTGTTCCTGGACGGGCTGCGCGCGCCGGCGCACTCGTCGCTGCCCGCCGACGACACGTGGTGAGGCCGGGTCGGGTCCAGGCAGCCTAAACAGCGCACGAACGGTGCCGCGCGCCCAAAGCACGCGGCACCGTCACTCGAAGCTCAAGCATCAGGAGCAGCGTCAGGAGACAGACACCGACGTGTCGTCGATGACGAACGAGGTCTGGTACTCGTAGTCCTCGGCGCCGGTGAACTTCAGCGTCACGGCCTGACCGGCGTAGGCGGACAGGTCATAGGTGTGCTGGACGTAGCCCGAGGACGCGTTGACGTTGGAGAACGTGGCCAGGGTGCTCAGCACGGTGCCCGAGCTGTTGAGGACCTGGACCTTCAGCGTGTCGTAGGCCTTGGTGGTGCTGGTCTCGGCGGTGTCGGTGTGGAGCCAGAAACCGAAGCGGTAGCCGGCACAGCCGGTCGGCAGGGTCACGGCTTGGGACAGGGTGTCGGTGCGGGCGGCGCCGGTGCCGTCGAGCCAGGCGTCCCAGGAACCGGTGCGGGCGGGCTCGTCGGCGGCGTTGTTGACGACGCCGGAGGAGGCGGTCCAGGGGGCGGCGGCGCCGGTCTCGAAGCCCGGGTTGCCGAGCAGCTGGGCGGCGGTGCAGGAGCCCTGGGACGAGGAAGAAGTAGAGGGAGAAGTGGAGGGGGTCGTGGACGGCGTGCTCGACGGCCGCGTCGTCGGCGTGCTGCTCGAACTCGACGGCGGCGTGGTACCGCCACCGGCCAGCCACGCGGTGGCGTTCAGGGCCAGCTGGGAGTCAGTGCCCTTAGGGTCGTTCCAACCGTTGAAGAGGGACTTGCCGGACTCGCCGGTGCCGTCGTCGATGGTCGAGGAGTCGCCCCAGATCGCGACCCGGCCTGAGCCGAAGGTGCTGGTGGCGAAGAAGGCCCCGGTGGTGCCGCCGGCCGTGGAGCCGGTGGCATAGAGCAGGCCCTTGACGTTCGGGTTGTCCGCCGGGTGCAGCGTCTCGGTGGTGCCGTTGTAGATGACGCTGCCGGTGACGGCGCCGAACGCGCCGTTGAGCACCGGGTTCGACGCGTCGCTGATCGCCCGCGGGGTGTCGCTGACGATGTTCTTCAGGTCCACGCTGAACCCGAACGGGTCGGTGTTGTCCACGGTGTTGTTCGTCATCAGGTCATTGATGATCTTCGGCGAGTCCCAGCCGTCGTTGTTCCGGTCGCTCCCGGTGTGGTCCGAGATCAGGAACAGGCCGCCGCCGTTCTGCACGAACTTCATCAGCGCGGTCTTCTCGGCGGAGCTCAGCACGATGTTCGGCTCGGGCAGCACGAACTCGTCGAAGTTCGCCAGGTCCGTCGCCGCCGACGTGCCATAGGTGATCGTCGATCCGGACGGCAGCGTGTCCAACTGATAATTGCCGGTCTTCTGCAACGCCACACCCCACGACGAGATCGCCCCGGTCCAGTCGGTCTCCGCCGACGGCGACGCGTTCTGCTTGGTGGGATCCGGCATCGAGGTGCTGATGATCCAGTCGGCGTTGCCGGCTGTCTCGGCCTTGGAATCGTCGAACAACACCCGGTGCTTGGCGGTGGCGGCCTGCGCGGGCCCGCCGCCGGCGACGACCAGCGCCCCGGCACCCGCCAGCGCGGCACTCGCGGCGACCGCCACAAAGGCGGCGCCGAATCTGGATCTGAGCAGGACAGAGTCAGTCATGGCTTTGATCTTTCCTTGATGACAGAGGGGACCGTCATCGAGTCTGCGATCAGAACCCTGACCTGTTAAGAGGCACTCGGATGATGATTCGGTAAACTCTGCCGCCCCACGAACCGAAGGCTCCGGCGTCCAGGTGAGCAGCCTTCCAGGATCGGGTCACGGGGGTCCGCCGGTCAAGAGGCTTCTACCCTCGATCACGCAGAGTGAATCAACCCTTTACTCGTTGACCCCGCCCGAGGGCCCTCTATACCTTTGCGCCTGGCGTGACCGGCACGGGGCCGCTCACCTCGAACGGGGGGTTCGTGACGCCGATGGGCGATCTCCAACTGGACCTGGACGGCATCGACACCTTCGCGGTCGCGATGGACACCGTCACCGGCCAACTCGACGGCAGCAACCCCCGCCTCGGCGACGACCACTGGCTGGCCGGCGACAAGGACCTCACCGCCGCCCTCGACGCCTTCACAGCCCGCTGGCGCCAAGCCGCGCCCCTGCTCGACTCCTACGCGAAGCACCTGTCGTCGATGGCCCACGACTGCGTCGCCCGCTTCCGCCAGACGGACCACGGACTGTCGAGCAACGCGCCGCAGGAGCTGCACGCGCACGGCGGCGGGCGGATGTTGCTGGATTGAGGGCATATCCCCAAGTAGTCAATTCGGTTGACCACTTTGGGCAACCCGCCTACCGTCGGCAGTAGTCAATCAGGTTGACCACTCCGAAGGAGCATCATGTCCCGATCTTCGCTTTCCACCCTTGCCGGGGCCCAGGTCTTCGATCTCGAAGGCTTCACGTTCCGGCCGCTCGCCGTGCCGTCGCGGGGCAGTGCCGAGCTGGCGATCTGGGCGCTCGACCTGGCGCCCGGGGCGCAGAGTCAGGTGCACAGCATGGACCGTGAGGAGGTCTTCGTCGTCGTCAGCGGGCGGATAGCCGCGACGGTTGACGGCGAGGAAGTGCTCGCGGGACCCGGCGACGCCATCGTCGTCCCCGCGCATGCCGAGCTGCGGCTGGGCAATGCCAGTGCCGAGGAGGCGGCGCGGGCCACGGCTGCGACCTCGGTCGGCATGCTGGCCACGGTCGGCGAGGCCACGTTCCCGCCCCCGTGGGCGCAGTAGGGCCGAACAGGAGGCCCCGAATACCAGTTCACAGGTTCGTGGGAAACAGCCGGATGCGCGGCACCACGAACTCGACCACGGACCCGACCGACAGCTCCGGTCCGCCACCGACCACGCTCGCGCCGGCCGATCCGCCGACGACCAACTCACCGTCGACGAACTCGACGAGAATCACTCCGCTCCCGACCCGCAACACCACGACCGGGTCACCGATCTCCTCCACGGTGCCCGCCACCCGTACCCGCGTGCCGTCCCCCATCACCTCCAACACGCCCGCGACGACGTCACCGCGCACAGACCACTCCGTCACGTCGTCCGGCACGTCGACCTCGACGTCGACCACATCGCCCACCGAGGGCGGCCTCCCCTCCCAGTAGCCGACCGCGGTGCCGGCGTCGCAGCGGAACTCCACCGCTCCGCCGACGTCGGCCACCCGCGCTATCTCCACCCGCATGGCGTCGCCGCCTCCCTCACCTGTCCGGTCCCACGTTCTGGCACAGCGCCCAGACGGCGAACATCCCGATCCCGATCAGGGCGATCGACCACACCGGATGGAACGGCAGCGACAGGAAGTTCGCGATCACCGAGAAGGATGCCAGCACGATGCCGATCATCCGCGCCAGTGCCGAGCCGGTGAACACCAGGAAGCCCGAGATCAGCACCAGGACGCCCACGACCAGGTGGATCCAGCCCCAGGAACTCTGGCTCCAGCGGAACGAGTAGTCCGCCACCGGGCCGTAGACCTCGTCCCCGTCGATCGCCGAGATCCCTTGCAGCACCGCCAGGATCCCCAGCACGATCATCAGGATCCCGGCCATCAGCGTGCCGATCCGCGCCGCCGTGTCGCCCCGATCGCCCCGATCGTCCGCACTCCGCATGTCCGCCATCGCCCTGCCCCTCTCAGCCAGCCAGGTCGGCGATCGTCGACATTCGCAGCTAATCAGGACGAACAGGTCATCGCATCCGGGGCGCCGCCGAAAGAAGTCCGCCGGCAGTGGCGGCAGCCCGCACCAGCGGCGTGACACAGGTCACGTTCGCACCGCGTCACAGGATCGGCCCGGGCGGCATCTCATGGTCGTTCATGGCCGTTCATGGACGGCCGTGCACGGCCGTCGGCCGTAATCACCACACGATCAGGGATTCGCCATGCGTGCTGCGCTTGAGACTCTTAGGAACGACTTCCAAGGCGACATCATCGAGCCGGAGACCGACGGCTACGAAGCCGCCGCCACCACCGTCCTGGCCACCGGCAGTCCGGCCGTCATCCTGCGGCCCGCCGGGACCGCCGACGTCCAGGCCGCCGTCCGCTTCGCCGCCGCTGCCCGCTCCGCCGCCACCACCGACACCGACACCGCCGCCACCACCGACGCCATCCCCACCCAACTCCCCCTGGCCGTCCGCGGCGGCGGCCACAGCTTCCCCGGCTTCGGCACCAACGACGGCGGCATCGTCATCGACCTCCGCGGGATCGCCGGGATCGAGGTCCTCGACCCCGACCGCGGCCTGGTCCGGATCGGCGGCGGCGCCACCTGGGGCGCGGTCGCGGACGCGCTGGCCCCGCACAAGCTGGCCATTTCCTCCGGCGACACCAAGGGCGTCGGCGTCGGCGGGCTGACGCTCAGCGGCGGGATCGGCTGGAAGGCCCGCAAGTACGGCCTGGCCCTGGACGCGCTGGTCGCCGCCGAGGTGGTCACCGCCGACGGCGAGCTGGTCCGGGCCGACGAGGAGGAGAACGCCGAGCTGTTCTGGGCCCTGCGGGGCGGCGGCGGCAACCTCGGCATCGTGACCGCCTTCGAGTTCCTCGCGCACCGCACCACCGACGTCTTCCACGGCCGGATCGCCTTCCCGGCGGCCGAGGCCGGGGCGGTGCTGCAGGGCTGGGCCGAGTACCTGCGGACCGCGTCGGAGGACCTCACCTCGGTCGTGGCCTTCGCGAACCCCTTCGCCGGCGGCCCCAACGCCCCGGTCGAGGTGTATGCCGTGGTCGACACCGACGACCAGGAGCACGCCGACGAGGTGCTGGCCCCGATCCGGCGGCTGGGCAGCGTGATCGCCGACGAGGTGGCGCTCAAGCCGTACAGGGACGTCCTGGTCGACGGCCTGGTGCCGCCGCCGGGCATCCGGCTGCTGTCCCGCACCGCGTACGTCGAGCGGGAGTCGGTGCCGGAGGTGCTGAAGACCCTCGCCCAGATCGGCGCCGCCGAGGGATCGCCAGTGATCGCCGTGCGCAGCGTCGGCGCCGCGGTGTCGCGGGTGGCCGACGACGCCACCGCCTACGCGCACCGGAGCGCGGAGCTGCTGGTCATCACGACCTCCGCCGGACCGGCGCCGGTCCTGGAGGCCACGGCCCCGCTGCGGGAGGCGATGTGGGCGCGCCTGACACCGCACACCGTCGGTGCCTATGCGAACTTCCAGAGCGGGGTGGCAGAATCCGACGTCTCAGCGGTGTACCCGGAAAAGACGTACGAGCGCGTCGCGGCGGTGAAGCGTGAGTACGACCCCGAGAACCTGTTCCGGGGAAACCACAACGTGAAGCCGTTGTAGGGGCTCGAACACCCGCCAGTCGGACCGCCGTACCCCGCACTGCCCGGGGCACCGCCGCCCCGGGCAGTGCAGTAGACGCCGAGAATGTCGGCGAGTCATATGACGGAAGCCCTGCACCGTCGCCCCCTCTTAGCGTGAATATCGCGCCGAGCCCTCGGCGTTTGTGAGGAGGTCACGACGGTGAACGGTTCAGGGCCGCGGCCAATCGCCGCGCTGTGGGAGTGGCAGGAGTCGGCGGCTTGTCGGGGCATCGACAGCGCGCGCTTCTTCTCGCCGGCCGGAGAGCGCGGAGAAGCTCGGCGACAGCGGGAGCAGATCGCCCGCGCGATCTGCGCGGAGTGCCCGGTGCGCGAGGAGTGTGCGCGATTCGCGCTGTCGATCGGAGAAGAATATGGGATCTGGGGCGGAACGACCGACCAGGAGCGCATCGCGATGCTGAGACGTCCGCGGGCCGGAAGTGCGCGGAGCATCGCCGCGCACCACGTCACCGGCCGCCGCGCCGAGGCGGCCTGATGAGCACCCTCGAACACGCCGACACCGTGGTGCTGATCCACGGGACGTGCGTGAAGCCGCTCAGCTGGGAGCACTGGATGTCCCGGTACACAGCGCGCGGATACTGCGTGATCGCGACCGGCGTGCCGGACGAAGCCAGCACCGACGACTGCCTGTCTCCCCGGGACGCCGGAACGGCGTCGACGATCATCACCTACTACGAGCGGCTCCTGATGACGGTGCCGAAGCCGCCGATCCTGATCGGGCACTGCTTCGGCGGGGAAGTCGTGCAACTGCTCCTGGACCGCGGGTTCGGGGCCGCCGGCGTGGCGATCAGCGCGCCGCCGGCCACGGAGCGGCGGGCCCGGGGATTCGGATTCGCGGCCCGGGTCGGACGGCGGGCCGAGCTGCCGGGCGTCGACTACAGCTCGGGCAACCGGGCGCCGCTGCTGCTGGTGGGAGCTGGACTGGACTTCAACGTGCCGTCCGAGTTGGTGGAGGCCACGGCGCTCCGTTATCAGGAGTCGGACGCGCCGGCCGGATACTTGGAGTACCCCGGGGCGTGCCATCACGCACTGCGCAGCCCCGGCTGGGAGCAGCTCGCCGACGACGTCCTGGACTGGGCAGAGCTCTACGCGGCGCCGGATCGGCTGGCCGCGGCGGGACGGTGGAAGCCGTGACCGGGGTCGTCTTCCAGGAGACACGTCATGCAGCTATCCGGGAACCGACAGCCCGGCCGTGGACCGGCTGAGGCGGCCAGGCTCCTGGAAAGGCGGCCGGCGAACGCGCCGACCGCCTTGTCAGCCCACTTCAGGCTCCATCACGCTTCATCGTCCAAAGCTGCCAACGCCGTCAGCGCGTCCCGCAGTGCCGCGCGCTTGGTGATCCCCAGCTTCGGAAACACCTGATACAGGTGGGCTCCCACCGTCCGATGCGACAGGAACAACCGCTCACCGATCTGCTTGTTCGTCAGCCCCGTCGCGGCCAGCCGCGCGATCTCCAACTCCTGCGGCGACAACGGCATCGTCGTGGCAATCGGCCCCGTCGCCTGCCCCGAGGCCCGCAGCTCCTTCCGGGCCCGCTCCGCCCACGGCACGGCGCCCAACCGGTCGAACGCCTCCAGCGCGGCCGTCAGCGGCTCGCGCGCCTCGCCCTTCGCCGCCGTCCGGCGCAGCCGCTCGCCGAGCGCGAGACGGATCCGCGCCGCCTCGAAGATCCACCGGTCCGCGCCGGGGGCGGCCAGCGCTTCCCGGAACAACGCGATCGCCTCGTCGTCGGGCGCGCACAGGCCCGCGGCCCCGGCCACAAGCATCTGGTAGCGGTCGGAGAGCTGGTCGATCTTCAAGTCCCGCGCCGCCTGCACATGTGCGGCCGCCTGTTCCGCGCGCCCGGTACGCATGGCCGCTTCTACGAGGTCGTAGATGCCCCACAGCGCGTGCGGCGTGTAGCGGGCCAGCGTCCCGGGCGGCGTCAGTGCCGTGGCGTGCTGATACGCCGCCTCGTAGTCGCCGCTGCCCAAGCACACCAGCGTCCGCGCCTGGTAGGCGAACGCCGCCGCCGAGCCCACGCCGCGCAGCGTCGCCCAGCGGATCATCACCTCGGCCAATGCGTTCCCGGCCTCGGACTCGCCGCGCACCGCGTGCAATAGCACCTGGTTGAACTGGAAGTAGTGGTGGAAGAACGGGTATCCGGCCCCGCAGACCACCATCCCCTCTTCGACGAGTTGCTGCGCCTCGTCCCATTCACCGGTGATGAAGTCCTCCATGCACAGGTGCATCAGGGCCCCGAGATGGCGCCGGGGCGGACCGCCGCCTTCGCGGCCGGAGCGCACCACGTCCCACAGCAGGTCGCGGATCTCGCCGACCCGGTCCAGGTAGACGGTCGCGGTGGCGCCCCGGACCAGGGTAATGGAATCAGGGTTCTCCCGCAGGATGCCCCAGACCTCGGGCAGGTCCGGCAGGGCCGCCAGCGCGGTGCGGGCCGGGTCCGGGAACGTCCGGGCCACCAGGCCGAGGACCGGCGGCGGCGCCGGCGTCAGTCTGGCGACCGTGGACAGCAGGGGCTCCCACCAGTCGTCGCGGCCGCTCCACCAGGTCACCAGCAGCAGCGTGTGCAGGGCGTCGATCAGGGCCTTGTTGTCGGCGTCGTAGTCCGGTCCGGCGGCCTCGATCGCGCCGACCAGCAGCCGGTAGACGGTGTCCAGGTCGGCGTCGCTGTTGAGTAGGACGTACACCGCGGCGGCGGCCGCGTAGAGCGGGCCGCTGGTGCCGCCGTCGGGGATCTCGACGCCGAGGACGCCCTGCGCCCGTTTCAGCAGATCCGAGGCCTTGGCCAGGTCGCCGGTCGCCTCGGCGCCGACGTAGGCGGCCTCGGAGAGGCGGCGGCTGCGGTCGCGCACGTCCGGGCTCAGGTCCGCGGCCCGGATCAGGCCGGCCACGGCGCCGATCGTGTCGCCGCGCCGCAGCACCGAGTGCGCGGCCTCCTGCAACAGCTGCGCGACTTCCTCGTCCGGTTCGAAGGCCGCCTCGGCTAGGTGCCAGGCCCGGACCTCCGGCCGGTCGATGCACGCCGCCGCCAAGGCCAGATGCGCGCGCCGGCGGTCGTCGATCGTGGAGACGTCCACGACCGCGGAGCGGATCAGCGGGTGCCGGAAGACGATGCGGCGGGTCGCGGAGTCGACGCGGACCAGGCGGTCCTGCTCGGCCGCGGCGAGCCCGGCCAGCACGCCGGCACCGGGGTCGGAGTCGGGGGCGGGGTCCGGGGCGGGGTCGAAGCCGGAGCGGGAACCGGAACCGGAACCGGAGTCATAGTCCTGGTCCTGATCCTGGTCCGGCGTTATCGCGTGCAGCGCCGCCAACCGCAACACACTGATTTCCGCGCTGTCGGCCAGCGCGGCGAGCAGCAGCAGCCGGCGGCCGGCCTCGGGGAGCGCGGTCACCCGTGTCACGTACAGGGCCCGGGTCCGCTCCCCCAGCGACAGCACCACGGGCAGGTCCTCGGTCGCCGACCGCTGCGGCGCCGTCAGCTCGGCCGGCAGCTCCAGCAGCGCCAGCGGGTTGCCCCGGGCCTCGGCGACGATCCGGGCCCGCACCTTCGCCGCCAGCCCCGGGAACCGCGCCCCGAGCAGCAGGTGCGCGGAGTCGTCGTCCAGCGGCGCCAGCTCGAACTCGACGAGTCCGCGGTCGAGCACGCCCGGCGAGCCGGTCCGGGAGGCGGCCAGGAAGCTGATCGGGCGGCCGGCCAGCCGCCGCGCGACGAAGCCCAGCACGACGGCGCTGGCCCGGTCCAGCCACGGCAGGTCGTCGACGACCAGCAGCACCGGCGCGTCCGCCGCGACCCGCCCCAGCAGCGCCTGCACCGCGTTGACCACCAGCAGCCGGTCCGGGGCCGGACCGGGGCCGAAGCCGAGCGCCACCTCCAGCGCCTGCCGGTACTCCGCGGACAGCTCGTCGAGATGGTCCAGGACCGGCAGGAGGATCTGGTGCAGCGCGGCGTAGGCGACGTCGGCCTCGAACTCGGCGCCGTCGGCGCGCAGCACCCGCGTCCCGGAGTCGGCCGCCGCCGCGGCGACCGCGTCCAGCAGCGTGGTCTTGCCGACCCCGGCCTCGCCGACGATCTGCGTGCCGTGGCGGGTGCCGGGGCCGAGGAGTTCGCGCAGGCGTCGCACGTCGTGGGTGCGGCCGACGATGGGCGAGGCGGCGCCCGACGACCGGCTGTCCTCCATCGACTTCGCGCCTCGCTTCGCTCGCGTGATCCGGCTGCCGATCTTCATCGTGCAGTACGGATCCGAGAATAACCAGGAGCCGTGGTCAGCGATTGTCGCGGAGAGTGACCGGCGGCGCCGGGGCAAACGGGGCAGCGGCAGTCGGATGACCGATATCGCGTCGCGAGCAGGGCGGCCAGGGTGAAAAGCGTGGCGCCGGAACGCGGCGCCCGCCGTTGCCGACTCGGGGACCGCTATGCCCAACATCACAGCCGCTCACGACCACGCCGCGCCGGCCGTCCTGCACGTCGAGGACCACGGGACCGGCCGCCCGGTCGTGCTGGTCCACGGCTATCCCCTCGACGCGCGGTTCTGGGAGCGGCAGATCCCGGCGCTGGTGGCGGCCGGGCACCGGGCCGTCGCCCACGACCGGCGCGGCTTCGGCCGGTCGACGGCGTCCGTGGACGGTGCCGATTTCGACACGTTCGCCGCCGATCTGGACGCAGTGCTCACCACCCTGGACCTGACCGACGCGGTCCTGGTCGGCTACGCGATGGGCAGCGGGGAGGTGGTCCGCTATCTGCGGAACTACGGTTCGGCACGCGTCAGCGGTGCGGTGCTGCTCGCGCCGCTGCCACCGTTCCTGCTGCGGACCGAACAGTCGCCGAACGGGATGGACCTCGCCTACTTCGACCTGAAGATCGCCGAGGCCCGGGCGGACCCGGTCGGCTTCCTCACGGCGCTGGTCGGCGACATGTTCGCGGGCTCGGGGAGCGGGACAGGGGCCGAGACGGAGACCGAGACAGGAGCCGAGACGGAGGCCGCGATCAAGACCTGGACCCCGGTGGCCACCGCGCTGCCGGCCCGCACCTGCGCCGCGGCGATCCCGACCTGGATCACCGACTTCCGCGAGGACGTGGCCGCGCTGGCCGCCCTCGGCCTGCCGACGCTGATCATGCACGGCACGGAGGACCGCGTCCTGCCGATCGAGGCCACCAGCCGTCCGTTGCACGAGCTGCTGCCCGACGCCGGCTACAGCGAGGTGGAGGGAGCGCCGCACGGGCTGGTGTGGACGCACGCCGACACCGTGAATGGCGCGCTGATCCGCTTTCTGGCCCATTAACAGCGGCTGAACGCCATGTCGCACGATTCGCCTTGATCAGTGCGGCCGGGCGCCGGAGACTGGAGGACGAGCCGACGACGTGCAGCGTCGGCCTCACCAGCCGTAACCGGCACGAGGTTGGGGATCAGCCCATGTACATCGAGACGGTCCGCTTCATCGTCCCGCCGAGCGGGGCCGACGCTTTCGAGGCCGTGGTCCGCGGCGGCGTCGTCAACCTGCTGGAACGCAACAACCAGTGCTTCGCCTACGAGCTGGCGCGCGGAGTCGGGGACCCGGCGACGTACGTGCTGCGCATCGAGTGGACGGAGGACTCCGACCGGATCGGCGGGGTCCGCGACGGCGAGCATCTGGCGCCGCTGCTGCGCGAGGTGCGGCCGTACATCCTGAGCGTTGTCGAGGCGTACATCACGGAGACGACGGCCGTGCGCGGCGACGGCGGCGCCATCCTCGGGCTGGGGCTGCCCTGATCGGGGCCGGCGATGAGGTCGCCGATGGCGATGAGTTTCGGGTCCCTGAACCGTCTGAGCCTTTGACGACCCCGACGGGAAAGGACCACTCCACCATGACCAGCTTCGTCACCTCCGTGGACGGTACTCGCATCGCCTACAGCAAGTCCGGCAGCGGGCCCGCCGTCATCGTCGTCGACGGCGCGCTGTGCCACCGGGCCTTCGGCCCCGCCGGCGGCGTCGCCGAGAGCCTGGACTCCGACTACACGGTCTACACGTACGACCGCCGGGGTCGCGGCGAGAGCGGCGACGCCGACACCTACGCCCCGGAGCGCGAGGTCGAGGACATCGCCGCGCTGATCGAGGCGACGGGCGGCGTCGCGGGCCTGGTCGGCTTCTCCTCCGGCGGCGCCCTGGCCCTGCTGGCCGCCGCCGCGAACATCGGGGTGGCGAAGGTCGTCGCCTACGAGGCCCCCTACACCACCCAGGACTGGCACCGCGCCGCCGGCCTGAAGTACACCGCAGACCTGCACCAAGCCCTGGACGAGGGCCGCCCGGACGACATGCCCGCGCTGTTCATGCTGCTCGTCGGCATGCCGGCCGAGCAGGTCGCCGGCATGCGCCAGTCGCCGGTGTGGCCGGCGTTCACGGCGATCGCGAAGACGCTCACGTACGACAACGCGGTGCTGGGCTACGAGAACGGCGGCGCGGTCCCGACCGACGTCTGCGCCTCGATCACCGTGCCGGTACTGGCCCTGGACGGCGCGGACAGCCCGGCCCAGCTGCGCGATCCCGCCGCGCTGATCGCCGAGGCCAGCCCGCGCGGCCGACGCCAGTCGCTGCCGGGCCAGACGCACGCAGTCGACCCGAAGGCGGTCGGGCCGGTGCTGGCCGAGTTCTTCGCCTAGTTGTCCTGTCCGGTGAGGCTGTGCTCGCTGCACAAGCACGCGACACCGGTCTCGATCCACTCGCGGCCGGCCCAGTCGGGATGCCGCTCGATCAACACCGCGCGCACCTCTTCGATGATCGTGTCCTGATTCATCGCCGAGTCGCGGCGCTTCCAGGTCTCGTCGCGCAGTTCGCGCAAGTAGGCCAGGACCCCTTCCAGCACCTCGGGGCCGCCGACGTCGCCGTGGCCGGGCACCACCACGCGTGGTGCGGACGCCGCCAGCGCGGCCATGACCTCGATCCAACGCAGACCACTGACGTCGGTGTCGTGGGGCGGGAACCAGGGGAAGATCGCGAACTGGCCGGTCTCGGCGAGGTCGCCGGTGAACAGCAGCCCGGCGTCGGACACGGTGACCACCTGGTCGCCCTTGCTGTGGGCGCGGCCGACGGCGCGGAGCTGAACGATGCGGCCGCCGAGGTCGAGGTCGTGGGTCTGGTCGTAGACGACGTCGGGAGTGGGGATCTCGGCATCGGCGAGCCGTTCGGCGACGGTCGGAGCCAGACCGCGGAACATCGCGAGGTAGCCGGCGCCCTTGTGGTCCAGATCCTCGGCCTGCGCCCGGTTCACCAGATACGTGGCCTCGCCCGCGAAGACGTGCGCGCCGAACGCGTGCTCCGGATGGAAGTGGGTCGAGGTCAGATACAGCTTGCGGCCCTTGGCGTATTCGCGAGCGAAGGCCAGGACCTCCTCGGCGTTCTCGGTGCCCAGACCGGTGTCGACGACCAGCACGGAATGGCTGCCGCCGATGACGCCGATGTTCGGCACCAGCTGGACATTGTGGTTGGGGACCACCACCAGGTCGCGCGCCAGTTCTTCGGCGCCGGCGGTGCGCACCTCGGGATCGGGCAACTGGAACTCGGCCATGGGAGGCTCCTTGGGGAGAGGTTTCGGAGGTCAGGCATCGGGGGCGGCGTCGAGCCGACCCACCCAGTCCACCCTCCCCGCACAGCCACCGTCCAATACCCGTTGAGCACTCGCGATACCGCCCGGGTATCGTGACCGGACGATGGACTTGCGACTCTTGCGCTACTTCGTGGCCGTCGCCGAGGAACGGCACTTCGGCCGGGCCGCCGCGCGCCTGCATATGACCCAGCCGCCGCTGACGCGTGCCGTTCAGCGGCTGGAGGCGGACCTCGGGGCCGTGCTGCTGGACCGTACTCCCGCCGGGGTCGTGCTCACCACGGCCGGGGCCGCGCTCTACGACGAGGCGTTGGCGCTGCTGGCGCATGCCGACCGGATTCCGGCGCGGGTCGCCGCCGCGGCGGGGAGCGGGCTGACCGTCGGGACGCTCGGGGACAGCATCGAGCGGGTGGGGAGCGCGGCAGGGAGTGCGGCGGGGCCGGGTTCGCTGGCGGTCGCGTTCCGGCGGCGGCATCCGGGGGTCGCGGTGCGCGTCGTGGAGGTCGATTTCACCGACCCGACCGCGGGGCTGCGCGCCGGGATGGTCGACGTCGCGGTGACCCGGGGCCCGTTCGACCGGACCGGGATCAGCACCCGGCTGATCCGGTCCGAACCGGTCGGGGTCGTGCTCCGGTCCGACGATCCCTTGGCCGGCCGCGCAGAGCTGCGCGCGGCCGACCTCGCCGACCGGCGCTGGTTCCGCTTCCCCGAGGGCACGGACGCGCTGTGGAGCAGCTACTGGAGTCTCGGGACCCAGGAGGGGCCGGTGGTGCGGACGGTGCACGAGTGCATCCGCGCGGTGCTGTGGGACGGAATCGTCGGGCTGGCGCCGTTCGGGGGCGCGCCGGGCCCGGACGGCCACATCGCCGGACCGGCCGAGGGCCTGACGATCGTCCCGCTGCTCGACATGGCCCCGAGCCCGCTGCTGGTGGCCTGGCGCAGCGGGGACGCCAACCCGCTGCTCCGGTCGTTCGTCGAGCTGGCTGTGGGGTGAACACCGCCGCCGGCCACCCGAACGCGCCGGCGGGCCGGCGCCCCGGCTCAGAACAACAGCACCAGACCCAGCCCGGCCCCCGCCGCCGCCATCCCCGCCGCCAGGCTGATCATGACGTTCGCCGACGCCTCCATGATCGAACCCTCCTCCACGAGCCGCATGGTCTCGTAGGAGAACGTGGAGAAGGTCGTGTAGGCGCCGCAGAAACCGCTGCCGAGCATCAGGAACACCGGCTTCGGCAGCCCGTGGTGCGCGGCAAGCCCGGTCAGCAGGCCGAGCAGGAAGGCGCCGCTGATGTTGATGACCATGGTGCCCAGCGGCAGCGCGGAGGCCCGGCGACCGGCGACCGCCTTGTCCAGCAGGTAGCGGGCCGGGGCGCCGACCGCGGAGGCGGCCGAGACGGCAAGCAGGGTGATCATGAGCGCCCCCAGAGATGCCGACGGTGCTTGGCGTCCTCGCCGGAGCCGGGGGCCGCGCCGCCGCCCGGACCTTCGTCGGGCTCGGGCTCCGGTTCGTGCTCGTGCTCGCGCTCCGGCTCCGGCTCGCGGCCGACGTACTTGATGACCTCGACGTCGTCGATGATCACCAGCCCTTCGCCGATCAGCTCGTCGAGCTGCGGCAGGAAGGCCTCGATCTTCGCGGCGGCGTCCACGATGATCACTACCAGCGGCAGGTCCTCGGACAGCGACAGGATGCGCGTGGTGTGGATCCGCGAGGTGGCGCCGTAGCCCTCGATGCCGCGGAACACGCTGGCCCCGGCCAGGCCGGCGTCCCGGGCCCGGGCCACGATCTCGTGGTAGAGCGGCGCGTGGCGGTACTGGTCGGACTCGCCGATGAAGATCGACAGCCGACGGGAGGGGCCGGACAGCTTCATCGTCGTCCTCCGATCGTCTCGGGCGTCCCGGACCCGGACTCGGACCCGGACCCAGCCCCGGCCTGGGCCTCCGCACCCGCCGCTCGCGACGCGTACCGCCGCCTGCCACGCGCGGCGATGCCCCGGCCCAGGCTCAGGCCCAGGCTGGTGGCCGCGACACCGG
This sequence comes from Catenulispora yoronensis, assembly GCF_039531695.1. Lineage (NCBI taxonomy): Bacteria > Bacillati > Actinomycetota > Actinomycetes > Catenulisporales > Catenulisporaceae > Catenulispora > Catenulispora yoronensis. The sequence continues at coordinate 188,827 of NZ_BAAAQN010000009.1, read as the reverse complement.
CGGCCAGGCTGATCAGCAGGTTCGCCGCCGCCGGGCCCCAGGCCCCGGCCGCGATCAGCCGGTCGGTGTCGACCATCCAGGTGGAGAACGTGGTGTAGGCGCCGAGGAAGCCGACGCAGAAGAACGGCCGGACGTACGTCGTCGGCGGCCAGATGTCCAGGATGAACACCAGTAGCAGCGCCAGTACGAAGGAGCCCGTCACGTTGATCGTGAACGTGGTGGCCGGGAAGGTGTGCGGCGCGGTCGGGAACGCCAGGCCCAGGCCGTAGCGGGTCGGGCCGCCCAGCGCGCCGCCGGCCGCGATGGCCGCGACCACGCGCTGCGAACCGCGTGGACGGGAGCCCGCGGGAGGCGGCGTGGAGGTCGATGCGGAGGTCGATGCGGAGTCCGGCGTGGGTCCGGGAGGGAGGTCCGGATCGGTCGGCAGTTCGTCGCCGGGGACCACTTCACCGTTCCGATTCACGGGCGCTGCTCCTACTCGTCGTCCGACGCCGCCTCCAGGGCAGCGTCAATCACCATGAGTAGGGACCGTTGGCTGTCGTCGGACTCCCTCGGACAGCGGTTATACGGCGGGCCCCACCGCCGGAACGCGCCCCCATTTTACCCTGGCGGGCACCGATCCGCGTCACAGCCACGGCCGCCGCCGTTTCCTCAGTCGATGTCCGGTCTTCACCATCGCCCCGGGGAACCGCTCAGGACGCTGAAATACGGTCCGAACAGATCACCAGGCGGCGAGCACGCCGTACACGAGGGCTGATGGATCGGAGATCTCGATGGCACCTTCCCTGCGACGAACGGCCGCGCGGTTCGCGGCGGCCGCGGCGATCGCCTCGTCGTTGGTGGCCGCGGCGCCGGCTCAGGCCGACGTCTACGTCCCGATCATCGGCGACGGATCCTCCTGGGCGCAGAACGCGATCAACCAGTGGCAGGCCGACGTCGCCGCCGCCAAGAACATGACCGTGAACTATCCGGGCAACGGCTCGACCGTGGGCCGGCAGTCGTTCGCCCTCGGGACGATCGACTTCGCGGTGTCGGACCTCCCCTACGGCCTGACGGACTCCGGCGCCACCGACGTCCCGCCGACCGCCACGCATCCGTTCAAGTACCTGCCCATCGTGGCGGGAACGACCGCGTTCATGTACCACCTGGAGGTCAACGGGCAGCGCGTCACGAACCTCCGCATGACCCAGGGCACCGTCGCGAAGATCTTCACCGGCGGCATCACGTACTGGGACGACCCGGAGCTCGTCGCGGAGAACCCCCAGCAGCCGCTCCCGCACCAGCGCCTCACACCCGTGGTCCGGTCCGACGGAGCGGGCACCACCTGGCAGCTCACCAACTGGCTGGCGACCAGGTTCGCCTCCCAGTGGGACGGCTATTGCCGCGCCAACGGCCGGCCGGCCCCGCCCTGCGGCGCGACCTCCTTCTTCCCCGCCGGGCCGGGCGTCGTCGCCCTGAACGCGTCCATCGGCGTGTCCGGCTACGTCGCCTCCGCCTCGGGGAACGGCTCGATCACCTACGTCGAGGAGTCGTACGCCCGGAACAAGGGGTTCCCCATGGTGAAGCTGGCCAACGACGCCGGTTACTACACCGCGCCGAGCCCGCAGGCCGCCGCTGTCGCGCTCTCGCAGTCCTCCGTCGATCCGGCCACCGGCCTGGTCGACCCGACCGGGACCTACTCCGGCACCGACCCGCGCTCGTATCCGTTGTCCAGTGTCAGCTACGCCATCGTCCCGACGTCGACGAACGAGCCGTTCTCCGCGAACAAGGGGCAGACCCTCGGCGACTTCCTCACCTACGGGCTCTGCGAAGGCGCCCAGCATCTCGACCTGCTCGGCTACGCGCCCCTGCCCGCGAACCTCACGCAGTACTCGCTGCAGGGCATCCCGAGCATCCCCGGCGCTTCCACGAGGGGAGCCGACCCCGCGCAATGCGCCGCCCCGAGCACCGCGATCCTCGCCACGGCGGCCCAGCCGTCGCCCTGTGATCGCGTCGGCGCGACCTGCGGCGGCCCTCCGACCAGGACCGCTCCCCAGTGGTACATCAGCACCACGATCCCGCCGGGCATGCTCGCCATCACGGTCCCGACCGGCTCGCAGGTCACTCTGCCGTCACCGACGCTGAACGACACCGCGGACCTGTTCCAGACCACAGGCCGCCTCGCACCGCTGACCATCACCGACAACCGCGCCGGCAACCCGGGGTGGACGCTCTCGGGACAGATCGCCGACTTCTCCGACGGCGCGACGCACAGCGTCAACGGCCAGAACCTGGGCTGGAACCCGGTGCTGATCGACCACTCGGCCGGCCAGAACCCGGTTCCGGGCCCGACGGTCGCGCCGGCACACGGCGTCGCCCCGAACGACGTCGGCACGCTGGGCCTGAAGTCTCCTCAGGTGCTGGTGTCGACGGGATCCGGCAACGGGCTGGGCACTACGCACGTCACGGCCGACCTGTCGCTGAACGTGCCCACGACGACCGTCGCCGGGACCTATGTGGCGGACTTGGTGCTCACCGCGATCTAGTGGTTCGGTCCGGAGATTCGCCGCGCGAGTCTCCGGACCGGGTCCCCAGCCCAGCCGGGTCGCGCAGACGTGATCCACTCTGCCATCATCAGGACCCGATCATTAAAGTACGGGCAACGGGGAACATCATGAAGACAAACAAGAAGCTGACAAACCTGACCGTCGCGATAGCCGCGGCGGCAGGGGCCGTCGTCGGCGTCCAGACTCCGGCGCACGCCGGCAGCAGCGGCCAGCAGATCATCTTCATCGACAACGGCGGGAACATCAGGTCGTTCCTGATCACCGGCACCGCGTGGAACGGAGCCCCCTCCAGCGGCTGCTTCCAGACCCAGGGCTGGCGGACCGCGGTCAGCGGCTGGTGGTGGCAGGGCGACACCACGATCCTCCCGAACTACAGCGACAACTGCACCACGGCGGGCGTCACGGCACCCCTCGTCCACGCCTACATCGACAAGTCCAGCCGGGGCGACTGGTGGGCGGTGCCGGACGCGACCGGCTGGCTCAAGTCGGGCGCCAAGCAGATCGACTTCTTCGACAACCAGCATCGGACCAATTCGATGTATGTCCAGGGCACGAACCAGGACGGCAACGGCGCCGCGCACTGCGTGTCCACTCCCGGCTACGAGACGGTGGACTCCAACTGGTGGTGGAAGGACCAGGTGCATGTCTCGTTCTTCCAGAGCGGCGACTGCAGCGGCACCAAGTTCTCCGACTCCTACCTGACGGTCGCCGGTTTCTCGCCGAGCAACACTTTGGCGATCGTCGACCGCTGAGTCCGGCCTCCCGGGGAAGGGGGGCGCGCCGGCCCGAGTCACTTGAGCCGGCGCGAACCCTGAGGCTTCTTCATGAGGTACACGACAGCCGCGGTCGCCACCCCACCGACCCCGATGGCCAGCAGGATCGGCGTGGCCTGTGCGCCATGGGATGTGCTGGCAGTGCCCTCGGCCGAAAGCGCGACGCCGGGCGACGTGGCCGAGGCGGCCGACGACTGGGCCGTCGAAGTCGGCGCCCCCGACGAGGACGCGGCCGGCGACAGCGACGACGGCGCGGCGGCCGCGTTCGCGGACTTGGCGGGCGTGGCCGAGGCCGACGGCGTGCTCGACTTCGGCGCGCTGCTCGGCGTCTTCGAGGCCGACGACGAGGTGGTCGGATGGCCGCCGGCAGAGCTCGGCGTCGTGGGCGTGGTGCCCGGCGCCCCGGGGCTGTAGGCGTAGACGCGCAGGTGCCGGATGTCGAACTCCGCGGGCAGCGCCGCCGACGCACTGGGGGTGCCGGTCAGCGTGTCGCCGTTGCTCGTCACGAAGCCGATCCACCGCTTCATGGAGGTGGATTTGGGCGATTTCAACAGCACCTTGCCGTCGACGCTCACCGACTCGTAGGTCGGCGTCCACTCGATCACGTAATCGTGGAACGCACCGCAGTAGGAGCCCGGCACCCTGGCCTCGGACTTGTCGCCGCCGTAGTTGATGGTCACGTAGGCGGCCTGCTGCCCGGGCGCGGTGGCGGGCTTGGCGAGGAGTTCGACCAGGGTCGCGTCGCCGTCGTCGCCGTCCGGCGGCCACAGCACCGCGTAGGAGTCGATGCCGCCGATCGTGGGCGCCATCGCCTGGAACTCGTAGCGCCCGTAGGTCTGGGCCAGACCCCACATCCCGACGCCGCCGGAGGTGTACGCCTTGCCCTGCGAGGCCTTGCGCTCCATCTTCACGCGCAGGGTGCCGTCGCTGGTCGACACCTCGTCGGCGCTCCACGCGTTGGCGCCGATCCCGTAGGTGCCGCCGTACTCGCCCCACACCGAGCCCGGCTGGGAGCCGGTGAAGTCGTCGCTGGCGACCAGCCGCCAGCCGGCCGGCGCGTCCGCGACGGCGGCCGCGGCTGCCGCGTCGGCGGCCGGCAGCGGGCGCGGCGTCGCCCCGACCGCCGTGCCCGGCACGGCCCACAGCGCCAGCGCCTCGGCGGCCTGCTCCCTGACCAGGCCCATCCTGTTCCTCATGGCACCGCCTTCCGCCGACTTCCCCATTCCGCACCGACTCCCTGGTCGCAGGATCACACCGACGCCGTCTTGCCGTCCTCGAAGGTGTTGGCGGACCAGGCGTTGCCCGTGGCGTGGGTGTTGAACTCGGTGACGGGCATGTAGCCGTCCTTGTACTTGCGCGCGAAGACGTTGTTCTTCACCACGATGTAGCTGGTCGGGGCGCTGGCGCCGCCGGCGTAGATGGAGAAGCCCCAGGTGGCGAAGTAGTTGCCGTCGATGGTGACGCGGGTCGGCTGGCCGCCGTCGGTCTCGAACATGCTGATCGCGCCGTTGACCGTGTTCACGTCGACCAGGGTGTTGTGCTGGATCAGCAGCGAGGTCCCGGCGTCCGGGGACCCGCTGATCCGGATCGAGTCCAGCTCGCCGTCGGCGGCGGTGAACCAGTTCGGGTCGTGGATGTAGTTGTCCGCGATCACGCCCTGGGTGGTGTCGATGCCGTGCTTGCTGATCCCGTGGATGTTGCAGTTCCGCACGTTGACCACGCCGCCGGGGTCCATGATGCCGTCGCGCATCTCGGTGTCGGAGGCGCCGATGATCTCGACGTTCTGGACCGTGAGGCCGTGGTAGCCGACCCACTGCAGGATGCCCCAGTCCGCCCGGTCGCCGCCACGGGGATTGGTGATCCGCACATTGCGGATGGTGACGTTGTTCGCCTCGACCCGGATGTCGCCGACCAGGTCGATGTTCTCGACGACGGCGCCGTCGGTGTTGACGTTGATCTCACCCTTCTTGGACACCAGGTGCGCCCCCGGCGTGACGCCGGTGTTCGCCGCGCTGGGCCAGGAGCCGCTCGGCGGCTTCAAGGAGCCGGCGGAGTTGGACGAGGACGTGGCGGAGGACGAGGCCGCCGGGGCCTTCGACGAGGCCTTGACCCCGGCCGACTTCGACGGGGTCGCCCCGGTGCGCGCCGACGTCCCGGACGAGCCGGAGGTCGCGGGCGCGGAGCTGCTCGCCCCGGTCGTCCCGCTCGCCGCACTGGTCGCCGGTCCGCTGGGCGTCGCCGTCCCGGCGCCGCTGGTCTGCGACGGGAGCACGCCCGCCGATTCCGGGGACGCGGCGTGCGAACCGCATCCGCTCACGGCGGCCAGCGTGAAAAGCGCGATCACCACAGCCGCTTTGGTCGACGGGTTCCGATTCACCGGGCGAACGTACCATCGGGGGCGACTTCTTTGCATCAAAACTCTGCTTTGCCTTTGCTTTACCTTTCGGTGGCCGACCGGGTTACCGGCGGTGGACACCTGGTCGCGGCGGAAATCATGCGCTTTATAAGGCAGAAATCCTCCGCCTTATGCCAGCCCGGACTTCACCAGCCACGCGTGCGCGACATCCGCCGGCGCCTTGTTCTCGACCGATACCTGCTCGTTCAGCTGTCCCAGCTCGGCCGTCGTGAGCTTCGCGGAGACCGCGTTCAACGCGTCCGCCCCGGCCTGCGGCAGTGCGGACTTCACCGCCAACGGGATGACATTCTGTGAGCCGAAAACGTTTTTCCCGTCAGCCAGCACGACGAGGTGGTTCTGAACGATCGCGGGATCCGAGGTGAAAAGATCGACGACTTGTACCCGGCCCTGGTTCAGCGCGCTGACCGAAATCGGTCCGCCGTAGTCCAAAGACTGGAAGCTCTTGAAGTGCAGCCCATAGGCGCCCTGCAACGCGGGCAAGCCGCTCGGCCGCGTCTGGAAGTCCGGAGCGCCTCCCAGGACCAGTTGCGGCGCCTGCGAGGCCAGGTCCGCGATCGCGGCGAGCCCGAATTTGGAGGCCGTGGTCTGGGTGACGACCAACGAGTCGTTGTCCTGCGCCGGCGCGGCGTTCAGGAGTTCCAGCTCCGCGGGCAGCTTGGCGATCACCGCGGCGTCGATGTCGTCGGTGGTCTTCGCCGTGGCGCCCGGCTGGAGGTAGGCGAGCAGCGCACCGTTGTATTCGGGTATCACGGACACCATGCCGCTTCTCAGCGCGTTGTAGGCGACTTCGCGGGCTCCCAGATTGAGCTTCTTGGTCACCGTGAGGCCCTTGGCCGTGAGGGCTTGGGCATAGATCTCGGCCAGGAGCGCGCTCTCGGGGAAGTTGAGGCTGCCCACGACGATCTGCGAAGGCGCGCTGCTCGACGGGGACGTCGACGGCGAGGCGGGAGACGTGGCAGGAGTCTGCGAATCCGGGAGCAACGAGGTGCTGGTGCCGGTGCTGTGCGTCGTCGGCGCGCCGCTGACCGATGAGGTGTCAGGGTCCTTGTTACCGCTGCTGAGGTACCAGATACCCACACCGGCCGCGATCGCGAGGACCGCCATCGAGGAGACGACCATGGGAACCGCTGACCGCTTGGGTCCGGAGGGTGGGGTTCCGTTGGTCGGGCTGTTGGGGGTCGGGAGATATCCGCTCATCGTCGCCGGCACTGGCACCGGCACTGGCACTGGCACTGGTGGCTGTATCGACACTGGTGGGTGTATCGGCATCGGAGCCGGTCCCGGACTGGTTCCGGTCAGCGCGTCCAACACCTGCCGGATCCCCGGACGTCGCGCCGGGTCCTTGGCGAGGCAGCTCTCGACGACCCCGGCCAGGGCTGTCGGCACACCGTCGAGGTCCGGCTCGTTGTTGACCACCCGGTACGACAGCTCCAGCAGACCGCCGGTGCCGAACGGCGGCCTGCCGGTCGAGGCGTAGGCGAGCGTCATGCCCAGGCAGAAGACGTCGGCGGCGGCGGTGACCGTGCCGTCCTGGAGCTGCTCCGGGGCCATGAACCCGGGGGTCCCGAGGATCTGCTGCGCCGACGTCAGCGCCGTCGCGTCGAAGGCCCGCGCGATGCCGAAGTCGATCACCCGCGGCCCGTCCGCCGCCAGCACCACGTTCGACGGCTTGAAATCGCGGTGCACGACCCCGGCGGCGTGGATGGCGGCGAGCGCCTCGGCCAGCCCGACCGCGAGCACCCGCAACGGATCCCCGCTCAGCGGCCCGTGCTCGCGGACCGCTTGGTCCAGCGACGGTCCGGGGACGTATTCGGTGGCCAGCCACGGCTGTTCGGCGTCGGGGTCGGCGTCGACGACGGCGGCGGTGTAGAAGCCGCCGACGGCGCGGGCCGCGGCGATCTCGCGGGCGAAGCGCGTCCGGAACTCGGGCGACTCGACCAGGGTGTGGTGGATGACCTTGATCGCCACCTGCCGCCCGGACGCCGACCGGCCGAGGTACACGCGGCCCATGCCGCCGGCGCCGATCCGACCGAGCAGGTCGTACCGTCCGATCCGGCGCGGATCGTCGTCGCTGAGCGGTTCCATGCCGATTCCCCCACCCCGAGGTCCGTCGATCCCGTCGATCCCGTTGATCCCAGGATGCTGACACTATCGGGGTTCGGTCCGCTCTCGGTAACGCCCTGCTATGCCACCAGGGCCGGTCCGCCGCGACGGGGTCCGCGGCGGGATCCGGGGCGAGGTCCGGGATGGGGATCCCGCTGGGGCGCGGCCGACGCCATGGCGGTGAGCAGCGTCGATTCGGCGATCAGGCCGGAGGCCAGCAGGACGGCGACGCAAGCAGGGCCGTCGGATGGTCCGGACAGGTCTGAGGATCGGGCCCCGGCGCGGGAGGCCAGCGGCGGCACCCCTGGTGCGGCGATGTCCCCCGCGTAGAACACGGCCCGGCCGGTGTTCGCGGCGACCGGTGCGGGCCGGTCGTCGAAGACGACGTCGGCGAAGGTGGCGAGCGCCCCGGTCCCCAGCACGCGGCACAGATCCTCGCCGTGGGCCGGCCCGCCGGAGCGGATCTCGACCGTCACCGCTTCGAAGTGCCGACCGGCGGCGGCGACCTCGACCCGGGCGAAGCCGCGATGCACGCCCACGCACCGCAGAACGCCGGTCAGCCACCGGGTCAGCTCCGGCATCCGCTCGGCCGGGAAGGCGGAGGCGGGGTCCAGCCCCGCGGCTCGCGGCCGCACCGAGCGGATCCAGGTCTGCCCGGCCCAGGTCAGCGCTTCCACGTCGAAAGTCGGCCCGCCGAAGTACGGCTCGGCCGTGAACGTGTCGCCGAGCATCTCCCCGGCGGCCGCCGCGCTGCGGATGGCGTCCAAGTCGGCGGCGGTCCGGGCCAGCCAGCCGTCGCGGTCGGCGATGCCCGCTGAGTCGCGGATGACGGCGGGGAACCGGACAGACCGCCGGATCTCCGCGTCCGTGGTGCCGGGCCCGAACACGCGGCCCTTCCCCCGCGAATAGCCGTGCCGATACAGGTGGTTGCGCAGTTCGGCGCGGTTGCGGATCAGGGCTCTGGCTTCCGGGTTCTGATGGTCCAGCGCCAGGCCGATCGCCGCGGTCAGCGCGGATCGCGCCCAGCTGTCGGGATCGCGCGACGGTCCGAGGTCTCCGGGGTTGACCAGCGTCACCACCAGGTCCTCGCCGGCGAGGGCGTCCTGCTCGGCCGACCGGACGTCGGCGTCGCGGGTGACCATGCGGGTGCGGACGCCCCGCTCGGCGGCGGCGGCCACGAGGCGGTCCAGGCTGAAGCCCGGGGCTTCGACGGCGGTGACGATCATGCCGGGTCCTCCCAGCTGCGGTGCGGGTCGAAGGCGAGGCGGCTGGTGACGGCGCCGGCCATCGCAGCGGCCGGGATGCGGGCCGCCCCGGTCGCGGCGCCGTGCGCGGTCCCGTTCGCAGTCCCGTTCGCCGTTCCAACCGCCGCGCCGGACATGCCGCCGGACATCCCGCCGGACGCCGCCGTCCCCGGGGCCGCGCCGACCGGAACGATGCCGCGCGCCCGGGCCCGGAGCTCCGGCAGGGTCGGCACCGCCACCGGCAGTCCGCGGCCGGCCAGCCAGCCGTCGTCGTAGACGGTGTCCAGGTGCCGGTCGCCGCCGTCCGCGAGCACGGCCACCACCCGGGCCCCGGGTCCGGCCGTGAGCGCCTCACGGAGCCCGACGAGCGCCGCCGCGCCGGACACCGGGCCGGTCAGCACTCCTTCGTGCCGGGCCAGGGCACGGCACGCGCCGGCGGCGTCGGCGGTGGGGACCCGGTAGGCGGCGTCGATGAGGCCCAGGTCGAGGTTCCACGCGATCCAGCCGCGGCCGGAGCCCGGGCTGCGGGTGGCGGCGGGCAGGTCGGCGGCGACGACGCGCACGTGCGGGGCCTGCTCGCGCAGCCGCCGGGACAGGCCGGCCAGCTGGCCGCCCGCGCCGACCGGGGCCACCAGGATGTCGAAGTCGCCGCCGGTCTCCTCCAGGATCTCGCGGGCGGTGGTGAGGTAGTGCGCCTGCGAGTCGAGCAGGCTCAGCCGCTGGTCGGGGCGGAAGGCGTCGGGGATGCCGCGGGCCAGGCGGTTGGCCACCGCGGCCGGCGACTCGGAGGCGGCGCCGTCCGAGCCGTCCCGGACGCCGTCGGCAGCCAGGACCACCTCGGCCCCGAACGCCCGCAGCGCGGCGCGGGTCGCGGCCGAGGCCTCCGGCCCGACGACCACGATCACCCGATAGCCGCGCGCGGCGCCGACCATGGCCAGCGACACCCCGAAGTCGCCGCTGGACGCCTCGACGATGGTGCCGCCCGGCCGCAGCAGGCCGCGGCGCTCCGCCACGTCGACGATGTGGCGCGCGGGGCGGTCCTCGGCGCTCCCTCCGGGGTTGGCGCGCTCCCACTTCACCCACAACCGTCCGGTCCCGTTCGGAACCAGGCGCTGGAGCCGGAACAGCCGCGCGGTCCCGACGTGGTCCAGCACGGTGTCGGCGGGGCCGGGGGGCAAGGCGGTGGTGGTCATCCTCGGCACTCCTCTCACGGTCGTGGTCGTGGTCTCGGTCGTGGTCGTCGGTCTCGGTCTCCGTCCCGACCAGCTTCGCCGCCGCCGATACCGATCCGGTCCCCGCTCGATTCCCAGCTCGATTCCCCGCTCGATTCCCTCCCGGCTCCCGCCCGCTCTTGGCGCGCGCGAGCACGTAGGGTGATCGCATCGGATAATTGCTTCATATATGGATGAAACGGACCAGGCCGGGAGGCGCGGATGCCGCATGACCTGCGCTTCGGCCTCATGGGGCCGTTGGAGGTGTGGTTCGGGGAGGAACGGATCCCGCTGACCGCCCCGCCACTGCAACGGCTGCTTGCCGCACTGCTGGTGGACGCCGGATACGTGGTCTCGGTGGACCGCCTCACGGACGCGATGTGGGACGCCGATCCCCCGGACAGCGCTGTCCACCAGATCCGCAAGGCCGCTTCCCGGCTGCGGCACACGCTGCCGGACGGCACCGGCCTCATCGAGACCGCCGGATCCGGCTACCGCCTGGCGGTCGCCGACGAGCAGGTCGACCTCCAGCGGTTCGCCGCGTCCGTGCGCGCCGCCCGGGAGCACGTCGCGCGCGGCGAGCCGACGGCTGCCGCCGCCGGGCTGCGCGCCGCGCTGGCGCTGGTCCGGGGCCCGTTCCTGGACGGCGCCCGGACCGCCTACTTCGACGCGGTCGCGGTCGGGGTGGAGGAGGGCCGCCTGGCGGCCCTGGAGCTGCTTCATGAGACCCGGCTCACGCTCGGCGAGGGTGCGGAGCTGGTCGGCGACCTGCGGACGCTGGTGGCGGAGCATCCGCTGCGAGAACGTCCGCGCGGGCAGCTGATGCTCGCGCTGTACCGGGCGGGCCGGCAGACCGAGGCGCTGGCCGAGTTCGACCAGTTCCGCCGCCAGCTTCGTGACGACTTGGGCATCAACCCCGGCCCGGAACTGGCGGCCCGCCACGCGGCGATCCTGCGGGAGGATCCGCGGCTCAGTGTCGTGCCGCAGGAGGCGACGAGGCCGGCAGAGCCGGGAGTCTCCGCGGACGGGACAGGGGAGGTCGCCCGGTCGGCGAGCGCCGGCGGTTCCGCCGGAGGTCCCGGACCCGCGGGCCTCGGCGGCCCGATCCCGCGGTCCGCTTCCCCCGCTTCCGCTTCCCCCGCTTCCCCCGCTCCCGCTTCCGTTCCCGCCCCCGACACCCTCCCCTACGACGTCCCGGACTTCGTCGGCCGCACCGACGAGCTCCGGCGGATCGCCGCCGTGGCCGTCGCTCCCCGCTCCACCGGCGCCCGGATCGTGGCGATCGACGGCATCGGCGGCAGCGGCAAGACCGCGCTGGCCGTCCGCGCCGCTCACGAGGCGGCCCCGCACTTCCCCGACGGCCGGCTCTACATCGACTTCGCCGCCTACACCCCGGGGCAGGCCCCGGCGCAGCCCGGCACCGTCGTCGAGAACCTGCTGCGGATGCTCGGCGTCCCGCCCGGCGAGCTCCCCGACGACCACGACCTCCGGATCGCCCGCTGGCGCCGGGAGACCGCGGACCGCGCCCTGGTCGTAGTCTTCGACAACGTCCTGGACACGGCCCAGATCCGGCGGCTGCTCCCGGCCTCCCCGCGCGTGCTGACCATCGTCACCAGCCGCTCGGCGCTGCTCGACCTCGACGGCGCGGTCCCGGTGCCGCTGGCCGAGCTGACGGCCGCGGAGGCCCGGAGCCTGCTCGGCCACACCCTCGGCGAGGACCGCGTGGCCGCCGAGCCGGAAGCCGCCGCGCGCCTGGCAGAGCTCTGCGACCACCTGCCGCTGGCCCTGCGGATCGCGAGCGCCCGCCTCCGGAACCGGCCGCGCTGGAGCCTGGACTACATGGCCGGACGGCTCGACGACCAGTCGGGCCGCCTCGCGGAGCTCAGCGCCGCCGAGCGCAGTGTCGAGGCGACGTTGCGGTCGTCGTACGACGCGATGGACGAATGGTCCCGCGCCGCGCTGCGCGTGTTGGCCCAGCATCCCGGACGCGTCCTGGACGCCTACGCGACCGCCGCGCTGTTGGACTGCGCGCTGCCGAAGGCGGAGCAGACGCTGGAGAATCTGTTGGACACGCGTTTCCTGCTGGACCTGGGCGTCGGGGAGTACGGCTTCCACGATCTGGTGAGGGCCTTCGGCAACGGCCTCAGCGACGAGGACACCGCACCCGAGGACCGCGCCGCCTTCGGCCGCCTGGTGGCCTACTACCGGGCCGCCACCGACGCCGCCTGCCACATCGTGTTCTCGGGGTGGCGGCCCTTGGCCGGCACCGAGGTCCCGTTCACCGGTGTGCTGCCGCCTTTCGACACCGAGCCGGCCGCGCTGGAGTGGTTCGACCGCGAGCGGGCCGGCCTGATCCGCACGGTGCGGCGCGCGGTGGCGGCGGAGTTGCCGACGCAGGCGGTCGCGCTGGGCCGTAACACAGTGTTCTTCCTCAACCTGCGCGGGCTGTTCGAGGACTACCACCAGGTGGCTCGGGACGCCCTGGACGGTGCGCGTCTCCTGAACGATCCGGCGCTGCTGGAACTGTGCCTGTCCAACCTGGCGGTCGCGTCCTGGAAGCTCGGTCGGCTGGAGGAAGGCGTCGCTCTGGCGCGGGAGGGTCTGGCGGCGGCCGCGGAGACCGGCGACCTGGCGGCCGAGGCGGGCTGCCGCGGATCGCTGGGCCTGCTGCTGACCACGCTCGGCCGCCGGTCGGAGGCGCTGCCGCACGTGGAGCGGTCGATCACGCTCAACCAGGAGGCCGGCCGGCTGCGCGAGGCCGCCGAATCGTGGACCGTGCTCAGCTCGCTGAACGAGAACCGCGGCCGGACCGAGGCCGCGGTGGCGGCGGCCCGGGAGGCCGGGCGGATCGGGCGGGAGCTGGGAGCGGTCGACGTCGAGATCGCCGCGTTGGTCGACGAGGCGGCTGCGTGGTTGAACCGGGATGGTGAGCAGTGGGCAGGGGTTGATGGATCCGGTGCCGAGCCAGGTTCCGGGCCTGGTTTCGGCACCGGCGGCAGTACCGGCCCTGATCCCGAGGCCGGGCCGGGCGCCGAATCCGGGCCGAGCCCTGTCCCCCACCCCACCGACCTCGCCGAAGCCGCGCGTTGCCTGGACCGGGCCGCCGAGCTCTCCGACGAGTCCCGCCTCCCCGCCAACATCGCCCTCGTGCTGGCCTACACCGGTCTCGTCCGCCAACTCCAGGGCGAGACCGGTGCGGCGGCCGAGCTCGCCGACCGGGCCCAGCGCCTGGTGGAGACCGCCGGATCACCGGTCCGCCAGGCCGCCGTGGCCAACGTCATCGGCCGCCTCCACTACCACTCGGGGCAGTATCGGTCAGCGCTGGATTCCTTCGAGTACGCGCACCGCAAGGCCTCCGCGATCGGATTCCGCATCGAGGCCGCCCGCGCCGAGAACGGCATCGCCCGCTGCACGGACGCCCTCAAGCACAGCGCTGCTGGAACCGCGGCCTGAACCAGACGGCTCAGAAGCCCGGCTTCACGACCACGCGAGGTCCCATTTCCGACGCGACCGACTGTGAGTGATGGCTCACAGACCCGGCCGGAAGGATCGCCGCGGCACCCGCCGTCAGGCCGGTGACTATCAGTACCGTAGCGATCACGCTGCGCTTGAACTTCGTCATGAGCTGCCCTCACTCAGTGGCTGGTTGATGGTCAGTAGAGCTTCCGCCAGCCTGATCCCACTTTGTTCCCCACTGGATACCTGGGCCGACGCTAACACGCGCTCAGACGATCACCGGCGCGTAGGGAAAGGTGTCCGTCGGCTTGAACGGCACCGACTCCTTGGTGACGGCGGTGGTGAAGGCCGTGTTGGTGGCCAACGAGAACATGACATCCGGCGCGGAGTCGATCAGGGACCGGCCGTTCCAGACGCCGTATCCGAACACCGCCTCGGTGCCGACGGTGTAGGGCAGCACGTTCGGCAGCAGCTTGTCCGCCACGGCACGGCCATACGTATCCGGGTCGACGGCGGTGCCATAGGCGGCCACCACCTTGGCGATCGCCGCGGCGAAGTGCTCACCGAACTGCTTGCGGTCCTCGGCCGGCGTCGCCGTGTTGAGGTGGTCGGCGAGGTGGTCATCATGCTGCGCGAACAACGGATGGATCATCGGCAGCCCGGCGCGGTTGATCGTCCGCCAGCCGCCCGCGTCGGTGGCCAGGACGGTCAGCGCCCAGGAATCGATCCGTCCGTCCGGAGCGGAGGCCAGCAGCTCCTCGTCCGGGACCTCCAGCACGATGGCGTAGACGTTGTTCGCCCCGAACGGCACGTTCTGCGCCGTGGCCGGGCTCCACTGCGACAGGTCGGCCTGCGTACCGGCGGCGAAGGCGTCGCCGACCGCGTGCAGCACAGTGGCGTCGAGGAAAAACGGATCATGCGCCGGCCCGGCCCACAGCCGCACCCCGCCCTCACCGAGGATCTCCTCCCCGGTGAAACCGGTGGCCAGCACCGCACCCTCGGCCCGGTCGTCCCCGGCAGAGGGGCCGTCGAGGCGGGTCAGGGTCAGGCTTTGCCGGTCGCCGGAAGCCGCGCCGAAGGCGAAACGGTAGGCGAGTTCGGGACTCTGGTCACCGTCGCAGTCGATCCGGAATTCGTACCGGGCCTCGGGGTGGAAGCCGTGCGGCGCGTCCGGCCCGGCGATCGACGGCGAGAGGTTGACCAGGAACACGGTCCCGGTCCGGCCACGGAAGACGTAGTAGTCGGTGATGTCGAGCCGGACATCGGCCCGAGCCTCCGGGGAGTCGAGGTGGTGCGACATGGGTTGGTACCTGCCTTCGTCAGAGAGCCGCCGAGAGGAGAGTCCGTGGTTCGCTCCTCGGACTCCATGGCTCATCGTGATCGCCGCGGGATCACCTGACTTGAGTGAAGAGACTGCGATACCCGACGGTCATTCGCGCAGTCGGCGATCAGAACCGGCAGAAGACAGCCGTGACGTCGTCGTGGATCTTGCCTTTGAAGGCACCCGGCGCCGTAGCCCGCTCCTCCGCACGAACGTCGGCAACCACCTCGCGCGGGCCATACTTGTCCAGCCGATCCAGCACATCACGCCAAGACCGACCGTAACGCTCGACCAACCGCGTAACACCGTCGGTCATCAGCGCCGCACGAGTGACGACGGCGCGCGGCACACTGCCAACAACAGCCCTCTCGGCGGCCTCGGGCTTATTGGACGCGATCCAGAACCCGGCGTCGGTGTTGCGCAACCGACGCACGGCAGCGAGGGAGTAGTCGTCGAGGAAGGCTGTGCGGTCATCCAGCCCGATGATCAGGCCACTGTCATCCCCGCCGACCTCGATGAGCACCGCCGAGTCGCCCAAAACCGCATAGTCGACGGTATCGACCCCGCATCGCAACATCGCCACGGTCGTCGACGGACTGTCCGGGTTGGTCAGATCGCAGGCATCGCCGTGATCGGCCATGGTCGCCGCGATACCGTCGCGAAGGACGTCGACCAGACTCGCCGACCGATCGCGCAGCAGTGCCACCGCGAGATTCGGGGCGAGGTGCGCGACCAGCCACGGCACGTCGTGGACACAGCCGGAGTCGACACCGGCGGGAGCGGTGGCGCCGTCCAGGACGAGGACGAAGGTCTCGGTCGCGAGGACGAAGTCGTCGTTGGGGCGGTCGGGGGAGGCGGCCTGGCAGTGGTAGGTGACTTCCATGGCTAAGTCAGCTCCCGAATTCGATTCAAGAGCGGTAGAAGCCTGTGGTCGCTCAGAAGGCTCCTTTCAAAGTCTGCCGACGCCGTCAACCGACCGACCTGTTCACTAGGCAGATTCTGCAACTCTGCACCGACGAGCAGGGCCGCAAGAGCAGTCACAAGATAATAAGGTTCAACCATGACGAGTCGGCCCCGCATATCGGTCGCCAACAACACTGTAACCAGATTCTCGTAGGCCTTCCCAGCTGCCCGTCGATCCAGCACCAACAATGCCTCCAGCAGCATGCGACTCTCAGTCTTCAGCTCAGAATCAAGGCTGAAATAGCCGCTCGAATCCCCTACACGATCCCTAAGCGGCCGCAGATCATGACTCAGTACGTCGTCGATCACGCCGGCCGTAAAGTGCGCCTTTCTCTCAGCGCTATATCTCGCGGAGTGCATGTCGCCGGGAAGCGCCGCATCTCCCGGCGGTATATCAAATGTCCATCGCAGGTCAGGGTCCGGAGCATCCAGCACAAACCCTCGAGTCGCAGGCTTGAGAGTGATGTCGCGTCTACGTCCAGACCACTCGCGAAAAGTGTCCAGACTGTCCACAAGCCCGTCCCACCCACCAGAGCTCAACATCGCCCGCCACAACGCCGCATGGCGCCGCCACTCCTCGATCGCGTCTTTCCCATCGCCGAACAAGCGAGTAGCGCGTAGTTCCCCACCAGCCAGTGTGGCGAGCAGCACCAGATTCGCACTCCACGCCGCATGCCGCTCCACTACGTCCGCTCGCCGCGGCGTATACGCAGCATAGATTGTCTCAGTACGCTCCATGAGGGCGTCAGCGTGAAGGATGACAAGTGCTTCGGCTATCACCGCGCGTTGGTTCGTAGACTCGCGCCCCAGCAGCATCCAGAGGAACGAGACGACAGCATCTCGCGAAGCAAGGCACTCGAACGAAAGCAGCGCATGCAGCATGGCATCGTCGACCGTCCGGCGCGAGGCACCGGATGTCATCCGTACCAGCTCCTTGGCGACATGTCTGGCGATCAAGAACTCGCTGAAGGTCGAGTGGAGGAACTCGTATGTCCGCGATATGCGAGTACCCTGAGTCGCCATCGTGTTGTGGATGAAGAAGAACTTCCCGACCGCCTGCTCCCCCGCCGAAAGCGGCGCCCGCAGCCCTCGCGAACTCGGAGCCGAGTCGAGCTTGAGTGCCAGCAAATCCTCCGTCAGCTCGGCCTCGGCGGCCCATTGCGAGCGCCTGTTGAACATCGCGAAGGCGACGATCGCCAGCCGCTCCAACTCCAGCTCGATCCTGGCGCTCATATCGCTGGTGTCGCCGCTCTTGGACAGCTCGCGGCGACAGAACTCGTGGAAGAGGCGTTCGTAGACATCGATCGGGTCGAGCGAGGTGAGGCTCGCGAGCCCGTTCTCCGTCGCCACGTCGTAGAGCGCCAGCATCAGCAACAACAGCGGCTGTTCGGCCAGCTCGGGATACCGCAGGACGCAATCCGACGGAATCGGCCGCCACGTACGCACAGCGAACGTGTCACCGTTGATCGCGTTCCACACCCGCAGCCAGGCAGCCACCTGGTCCTCGTCGAACGGTTCCAGCCGCAGTACCGGCGTCGTCCCCGGCAGGCTCGCCCGGTCGGCGACGGCCGTGCGGCTCGTCACCACCACCGCGACCGGCCGGCCCTGGTCGGCTTCGCGTTCCTGGAAGCGGACCACGTTGTGTAGGAAGTCGGTGCGGGTCACGCCGGTCGCCTGCAACAGCTCGTCGAAGCCGTCGAGCAGGACGACCGGGACCGCGTCGGGTGCGGCGTCGACGAAGCGGGGCCACTTCACGGTCTCGCTGGTCGTCAGGCGGATGGCTGCCTCGATCTGGTCCTGGAGGTCGGCGTCGGCGTCCACCTGCCGCAGTTCCACCCGCACCGGAAGGAACCCTTCCTGAGGCAGTCTGGCCGCCAGCACCTTGGTGAGCACGGACTTGCCCGAGCCCGGCTGGCCGAGAATCAGCAGCGGGCAGGAGAAGGCTTTGGGCGAGACCAGGTGCCCGGCGAGGACCCGCACCAGATCGTCGGACACCGGCTGCTCCCGCCACCACTCCTCGCTCCCGACGACACCGCTGCAATACGTGAACCGGAACCGGTGGTCGATATAGCCGTCGGCGAGGCTGGGGATCCTGATGTCGTCGTCGTCCTGGCCACTGGGCGCGATGGGTTTTTCGAGCGCGGCGCGGTAGGCGCGTGTCAGTGCATTGTGACTGTCCGGGCCCACCGCATCGCGCACCGAGGTCAGCAGGTCTTCCAGCCCCGCAAGACCACTCAGCACCCCATCGAGAACCTCGCGCTGTCCTCGGAAGGTCAGCCACACGCGGAACTCGGTGCTGACGCCCGCCAAACTGCGCAGCTGCGCTTCGTATTCCGCCGTGGCCAACTCCGGCACCTCAGTACGGACGAGCGTAATAAGCCGCTCCTGTTCCGTCTCGTCAAGGTGGTCCCAGGCGGCGAGCCCGGTCAGATGGGCCGCGATCGATTCCGCCAGGGCCGCGTAGAAGTCAACGATCGGAGACTCGTCGATGACGTACGGCGTGACAAGATCCGTTCGCGCCAGGTGCTTCACGAAAGATTCCTGGTTCAGCTCCGTGGTGGTCCCACCCATCACCAAAACCATCTGCTGCTGCGCATTCAGCCCCGGGACCGGCACGATCCCCAGCCGGTCCCCCACCGCGTCCAACGCCTCGAAGAACGCCGTCACCACCACCACCGCGTGCGCCGCGTAGATCCGCTCGCGCCGCGTCACGCGGTTCGTGCCCCGCAGCCGCTCGCCGAGGCTCCGCAGCACGCGGTTCCCGAGCTCGACCACCTCGGTCCGCGCCTCCAGGAGGTCGATGCCTCCGGTGGCCAGCAACGCTCCGCCCGCGACCTTCCCGAGGAAGGCGACGATGCGGTTCTCCTTCTCTCCGAGCAGTTCGAGCGCATAGGCGTAGCTCATGGATCGGCGCATTGCGGCGGCCCCCCTCGACCCAGCGAATCAAAGCTCTACCAGCGTAGAGGGCGCGCCTGATCCACTACCGGCTCTCGCTCGGCCTCGTCGTCTTCGTCCTCGGCGCCTCGGCGAAGAACTCCACGAGCACCAGCACCGCCACGCACGCGATCGCCAGCCAGAACACCACCAGCCCGGTCGGGTAGTGCCACAGCGCCAGCGCCACCCCGGCGATCAGCACCGCGCCCCAGGTGATCCACGGCCGGTACCGGTACACGAACCCCCCGACCGGCCCGGTCTTCATCCCGAGGCCGTCGGCGAACTGGCGGGTGGCGTCGATGCCGACGTGCCAGAAGCCGCGGACGATCACCGCCGGGCGGGACGGGCCGGACAGCCAGGCCGCCAGGCCGACGAGCAGTCCCAGGACCGCGGTCGTGCGGCAGGTGGTGATCAGGAAGCGGGACATGGTGTCGTAGACCGAGCTCGCCGCGGCCTGGGAGACGTCCGCCGGCAGCGCGCCGAGGTAGAACGTGCGGCCCAGGCGGACGCCGATGCCGACCAGGCCGGCGGCGACGAACACGCCGAGGCCGGCGACGACCAGCGCGCGCCGGCGGTCGCGGGCCAGCAGCACGCCGCCGGCGACGCAGGCCAGGGCGATGAACGGCAGCCAGTTGCCGACGATCTGGAGCAGCCGGAACCAGGTGCGGTACTTGCCGATGTTGTCGGCCTGCATGATCGTGAAGCTGGTGTGGACCTCGGGGAGCTTGTCGGCGACGGTGATGCCGTCGGCGACCAGTTCGGTCTTCACCCGGTCCACCAGGGGGGCCAGGTCGACGGTGACCGCGCCGTTCTGCACCTGGACCGCGCCGCCGCCCTCGCCGGTGAGCAGCTTGTTGACGGAGGCGTGGGCCGCGCGGTTGGCGTTGTCCCAGAACGTGGCGAACCAGTCGCTGGCCAGGATGTTCAGGGTGCGGTCGTGGACGAAGCTGGTGAGCGCGCCGGTGATCGGCCCGGAGGCCTTCTGGAGCAGCTGCTCCAGCCGCGGGCGGTCGTCGGGGGCGACCTCCTGGGCCAGGGTCGCGATGTCGAGCTGGCTCATGATGGCGGTCGTGACGCGGTTGGCGGTCGCGGCCTGGATGTCGGGGTCGGTGGCCAGCGGCGAGACGGTGTCGACGTAGCGGCTGGTGTCGCCGACGATGCCGGCCGACCAGGTGGCGACCACGCTCAGCGGGGCCAGGACCCAGGCCAGGAAGATGAGCAGCGCGGAGAAGAAGGACCGGAGCCGGTGCTTCTTCGGGGTCGCCTTGGTGGCGCCGGCCGATTCGAGTTCTGCGACGCGGGCGCGCAGTGCGGCGAGTTCGGCGCGGTCGACGGCTTCGCTACCGCCGTTGCCGCTGTTGCCGCTATTGCCGTGCTTGGCGCTGTCGCTGCGCTTGGCGGAGGCGGACCTGGACTCGGGCTCGGCCCCGGCGTTGCCCCCGGACACAGACTCGCCGGCGGACTCAGCACGCTCCGCGGCGTCCTCGCCGTCGGCTCCGGTGGTCATCGCGCGTTCTCGTCTCGGTCTGCGACTCGGTCCATCAGCACTCCCGGAAACTCGTCCGCCCCTCCTCCCCTGACCGATACCGCCGCATACGCCGCCCTAGTCTGCGGTTTCCGCTGATCCACCCGAATGCCACGCACAGCGCGTGCGTCCCGCCGTTCACTCCTAGCTTCGGTCTTAAGAGGCGGTTTGGAAGAGGAGAGAGGAGCGGCACCAATGGACCACCCACTGCTGAACGCGTTCTGGATGATTTTCTGGTTCTTCCTTTGGATCATGTGGTTCATGCTGTTGTTCCGCGTGATCGCGGACGTCTTCAGCGACCACAGCCTGAACGGCTGGGGCAAGACTGCTTGGATCGTCCTGGTCTGCGTGCTGCCGTTCATCGGCATCTTCATCTACCTGATCGCCCGCGGCCACGGCATGGCCACGCGCGCGCAGATGCACGCCGAGCAGAACAAGGCCCAGTTCGACGACTACATCCGGCAGACAGCCAGTTCCTCCGGCGGCGCCCAGGGCGGCACCGTCGACCAGCTCGCCAAGCTCGCCGACCTGAAGTCCTCCGGCGCGATCAGCGAGGCCGAGTTCGACCAGGCCAAGAAGAAGCTGTTGGCGGCCTGATCCCCCTCGCCGACCCGGAATTCCGAGGCGGACACGGCTGATGACCTTCCACGCCGCGTCCGCCTCGGCTTTCTCCGTGTTCCGGCGGGCCCGCTCCGCCGGATGGCGGCCCGAAGCCCGATGAGAGCCCGATGACCGCTGACGACGACAAGCGCGGACGGCGGGCCGACACCGCGGCCCGCCGTCTGGCCGCGCGCGCCTCGCAGCTGGCCGCCGCCGTCCAGGAGCTGCGCGGCCGGCTGGCCGAGCGGCACCCGAAGGCGGCGGAGGTCGTCCGGTTCGGGCTGGCCCCGGACACCATCGACCGCTGTTTCGCGGTGGCGGCGCAGATCTTCATCACCGCGATCCCGATGGCGATCGCGATCAGCGCGTTCCTGCCGCAGCGGGTCCGCAACCGCGTCCGGGAAAGCGTCAGCGACCAGCTCGGCATCCAGGGCGCGGCGGCGCAGGACGTGTCGGCGTTCTTCAACGGCAGCGACTCGCTGCGGGACGCGATCGGCGTGGTGGGGCTGCTGGCCGCGCTGATCTCGGCGACCAGCCTGACCCGCCGCCTCCAGCGGATCTACGAGAACCAGTGGCGGCTGCCGCCGGGCCGGATGACGACCTCGGCCGCACGCTGGGCGCTGTGGATCGTGGTGTGGATCGTGCTGCTGGCCGCGCAGGGGCCGGTGCGTTCGGGCCAGGGCGGGCTGCTGGTGCTGGGCTGGGTCGCGTCGGCGCTGATGAGCGTGGCCCTGTGGTGGTGGACGCCGCATCTTTTGCTGCTCCGGCGCGTCGAGTGGCTGCCGCTGCTGCCGACGGCGCTGCTCACCGGCCTCGGGCAGACGCTGGTCGGTATCGGCTCGCGGCTGCTGATGCCGACGGTGACCGGGCGCAGCGTGTCCGAGTACGGGCCCTTCGGCCTGGTGCTGAGCCTGATGACCTGGCTGCTGGTGGTGGCCGGGGTGATCGTGATCGGCGCGGGGGTGGGCCGGATCCTCGGCGAGCCGGGGCCGAAGCGGGAGCCGGAACCGGAGCCGAAGCCGAAGCCGACGCCGGAGACGCCGGAACCGGAGACGGCGTCGGAACCGGCGCTGCGACCGGAGCCGGGATCCGCCGGCTCCTGACCCGTTCGAACCCTTCGACGCGCGCCGTCGATATCTCCCGATTAGCGTATATCCATGCTGAAACGGCTGATCGCCTCCTGGATCATCCTCGCGCTGGCCTTCGTGCTGGCCGCCTGGATCTCCCCGGGTATGGACGTCCACGGCGGGCCCGTCGGCTGGCTGTGGATCGCCGCGCTGTTCGGGCTGCTGAACCTGGTGCTCGGGACGATCCTCCGGCTGTTCACCGCGCCGTTGATGCTGCTGACGCTCGGCCTGTTCGGGATCGTCATCAACGCCGTGCTGCTGCGGCTGGTCGACGCCTGGTCGTCGGACCTGGAGCTGGACGGCTTCGGTTCGGCACTGTGGGCCGCGATCCTGATCACCGTCCTCACCTGGCTGCTCGGCCTCACCCCGCTGGGACGCTTCGAGCGCACGGCGAAGCGGCATTGAGGCAGGGCGGAGGCCGACCGTGAGCGACGCGCCCGATCCCGCGCCGGACCCCGCCCCCTCCCCGTCCCGTTGGCCGCTCCCGGCCTGGGCGGTGCGGGCGACGGCGTGGAACCTGGCCGTCATCGTCGCGGTCGCGGTGCTGGCCGGGCTGATCTGGATGCTGGTGAAGCTCAGCGCCGCGGTCATCCCGCTGCTGATGGCGCTGCTCGCCACCTCCCTGCTCGAACCGCTGACGCGGCGGCTGACCGACCGGATCCACAACCGGTCGGCGGCTGCCGGGCTGGCCTGCGGCGTGCTGGTCGCGGTGGTCGGCGGCACCGTCTTCCTGGTGGTCCGCGCCGTCGTCGACGCCTCGGCCGGCATCGGCCGGGCCCTGGACCGGGTCGGGCAGCGCCTGGGCGTGGGCTCGGTCGACGACGCCGTGTCCTCCGCGGCCGAGGCGCTGAAGTCGATGGGTTCGAAGACCGCCTCCGCGCTGGCGGCCGGCGTCGTCCAGGGCGTGTCGACCGCCGCGCAGGTGCTCACCGGATCGGTGCTGGCCGTCGCGCTGATCTTCTTCCTGCTGCGGGACGGCCGCCTGTTCCCGTCGCTGGTGGCCGGCACGCTGCCGGAGGCGCCGGCCCGGGCCGCGATCCGGATGGCCGAGCGGGCCTGGTCCGCGCTGTCCGGCTTCATGCGCGGCACCACGATCATCGCCCTGATCGACGCCGTATTGATCCTGGTCGGGCTGCTGATCCTGCGCGTGCCCGGCGCCACCGGCCTGGCCGCGCTGGTGTTCGTCGGCGCGTACGTCCCCTACATCGGCGCCTTCCTGTCCGGCACCGTCGCGGTCTTCGTCGCCCTCGGCGACCAGGGCGTGGGCACCGCGATCTGGACGCTCGGCGTGATCCTGGGAGTCCAGGTGATCGAGGGCAACTTCCTCCAGCCGATCGTCCAGTCCCGCACGGTGTCCCTGCATCCGGCGGTGGTGATGTTCGCGGTCACCGGCGGCACCGCGATCGGCGGCATCATCGGCGCGCTGCTGGCCGTACCGCTGACCGCCGCCGCGTTCGGCATGGCCGCCGAATGGCGGGTCCTGACCCGGCCGCCGGAGCCGCCGGACCAGCCGGGACAGCCGGACCAGCCAGCACAGCCAGGTCAGCCAGGTCAGCCGGGTCAGCCGGACCAGGACCCGCCGGCGGTCCTTCAGTAGCCGTTCAGTAACGCTCCCGATCACGCCGCCGCGACCGCACCGCCACCACCAGCACGCCGCCGCTGAGCAGCGTCAGCACCGCGAACGCGGCCGGGAACAGCACCTCGGCACCGGTCATCGGCAGGTGGTGCGGCTTCGGCTGGGGAGCGGGCTCCGGCGTCGGCCCGGGCGTCGGCTTCGGCGCCGGGTCCGGCGTCGGCGCGGGCGCCACGAAGGTGTTGGTCACCGTGATCGTCGCGTCCTGGTCGGCACGGATCACCGCGTCCCCGCCGTCCGAGTACGCGATCGACGTCGACGCGGCTCCGTGCGCCTCGGTCTCCGCCGCCGTGCAGTGCGCGCCGACCGGCACGTCGGTCAGCACGAGCGTCTCGCCGTCGGCGACGGTCACGGTGCGCGGATACCCGGCGACCGGCTCGCCGTCGAGCGTGCAGCTCACCCGCACCCCGAACCCGGCGCCGCTCGGGGCGCCGCTGCCGGTGACGTGCTTGACGACCAGCAGGCGCGGCGCGGCGAACGTGTTGGTGACCGTGACGGTGGCCTGGGTGGCGGTGACCCCGTCCCCGGCGGCGATGGTGATCGGCTCGGGCAGCGAGCTCTGTCCGCCGCCGGCGTCGGCCTCGGTGATCGTGCAGACCGCCCCGGCCGGGATGTGGGCCCGGGTCAGGGTCTGTCCGTCGGCCAGGCTCGCACTGCCGACGGCGACCAGGTGGTCCTGGCCGTCGGCGTCGGTCACCCGGCACGAGTACCGGACCGTGAACGGCCCGACCTTCGACCCCGGGGGCAGCGGCCCGGCCACGGCCTTGGTGATCGCCAGGTCCCCGAACGGCATCGCCACGCCGACCTTCACCGGCTCCACCGCCGGCAGCTGGGTGGCGCTCTCGCCGCTGCTGAAGAAGTCGGTGTGGCCGAAGGAGTTCCAGGCCACCGGGTTGTCGTCGATCCCGGCCAGGTCGGCCGGCGCGGCCATCGGGACGTGCAGCCGCGTGCTGCCGCCGGGAGGCAGCGCCGGGGAGAAGTCGATGTACTCCCGCAGCGACTCCGCGTTCGCGTCGAAGGCCGGGTCCCAGCTGCCGGCCGGGCAGGCCGACGGCTGCGGCGACAGGTCCAGGGTGCAGCCCGGCGAGCTCGGGGCGTAGGCGGAGGTCAGCGTGCCCGGCGCGCCGGAGCTCAGGCTCGGCGCGGCGGCCAGCAGCGGCCGCGGCGTCCATTGGGTGCCGCGGTCCCCGGGCACGATGACGCCCTTGTCCCCGACCTTCGGCAGGTCCTCGACCAGGCGGGTCTGGGTGACGTCGGTGGTGCCGACGTTGGTGAAGTCGAGCAGGAAGTCGAACCGCTGACCGGCCAGCACCCGCGCGATGCACGGGTAGCGGGTGTAGCTGCGGCCGGCGTCGGTCAGCAGCGGGCAGTTGGGGTCGCCGGCCGGGTAGTGGGCGCCGGTCCGGGTGTTCACGAAGCCGAGCGAGTCGTCGCCGTGCACCCACTTCAGGGCGTCGAGGCCGTTGCCGGCCTGGGGGTTCACCTGGGCGTCGGCGGTGCAGCCCAGATCCGGGTCGACGTCGCCGGCCGCGCAGGTCAGCTTGGACCGGCTGCCGGTGTCGCTGGTGCTCGCCCCGAACGTGTTCGGCACCGGCGTGCCGGCCGTGGTCCCGGGAGCCAGGGTGGCCTGGAACGACAGGGTGACCACCGAGCCCGGCAGGAACAGGAAGTCCGCGGGGAACTGCCAGGTCAGCTCCGTGACCTCGTGGCTGGTGGGATCGGCCGTCGGAGTGAACGCCGGGGTCGGGACGGCCGGCGTCCCGGACGGCACGGTGGCGGTCATCGTGTACGGCTGGCCGCCGTCGCCGGCGAACGTCGGGTCGAACACCAGCCCGGCCGGCAGCGGCTCGGTGACCAGCAGCGCCGGCACCGCGCCGGTCCCGGTGTTGGTGACCTTCAGGCTGTAGAGGATCGGGGTGCCGGGCGAGACCAGCGTGGGGGCGGCGGACTTCTCCGCCCCGAGCTGGATGCTGCCCGGCGTGACGACCAGCTGGGCCGGCGCCGAGCCGAACGGCGTCAGGCTCCCGCCGGTGAGCACGTCGCTGCCGGAGGCGGCGGCGATGTCCGGCACGGTGTCCGGGATCGGCTGCGAGGGGTTCGAGCGCAGATCCACGCGCGGCGCGACGGTGAAGCAGACGGTGCCGTTCGGGCACGGGCCGCCGGTCGGGTAGTTGCTCCCCGGAATCAGGAGGTACTGCCCGGACGTTGCCGTGGAGTTGGTGAACGTGAACCGCAGTCCGGTCACCGACCCCGGGGCGACGCCGGCCGGAAGGGCGGGCGTCGCGCCGGGAGTCCCGAGCGAGTAGGTCCCGGCGGCGCAGTTCGCAAAGCTCGTACAGGCGTCCACCTGGACCCGGTCCGCGCCCGGCGGGAAGCTGACGCCGTCCAGGCTCACCAGGTCGACGCTGTCGAAGAAGGCGGTCGGGTCGGCCTGCGCCGGGTCGGGGTCGACGACGACGATCCGGTCCATCGGCACGTTGCCGACGTTCGCGGCGCGGATCTTCACCTGCGCGGTGTGCGGCGGCACTCCCGGGATGGACCGCGGCAGCGTGCCCGGGACGATGTCCTTGGCGATCTGGCCGGCGTCCGCGGCCGGCCGCACGGTCTGGGTGCCGGAGCAGATCTTGCCGCTGGAGCCGCTGCCGTCCACCGAGGTGCCGGACGCCTGCATGCAGTTGGTGATCGTGGTCCCCGGCGGGACGCCGTCCCGGGGCGTGACCGTGACCTTCAGCGTCACCGTGTTGGTCGGCTGGACCGCGCCGGACACCAGCCGAGCCCGCACGCCGGTGGCGTCGGTCAACAACGCGCTGTTCGAGCCGTCGTACGGCTGCCACGTCCCGCCGGAGAACACTTCGAGGACGAAGTCGTTGGCCAGGCCGGCCGGCTGGGTCGTGATCTGCGCCGACACCAGGCGGACATAGGTGAAGGGGTTGTCGGTCCCGGTCTGCGACGGGTCCGGGTCGGTCAGCGTGAACTGGGTCTGCGGCAGGTTGCCGTTGTTCGTGGCCTGCGAAGTGAACGTGAACGGCTGCCCCGGCACCAGCTGGCCGCCGGTCTCCGCCGAGGACGTGGTCTTCGAGCCGTTGACGGTGGTGCGCGGGTCCTCGACGTTCAGATCGGCGCAGGCGCTGCCGGAGGCGGTGCCGCCGGCCCCGCCGCCGACCGAGGCGTCGGCGCAGTTGGTGAACGTCGCGCCGCCCGGGACCGAGTCGTTGAGCACGCCGTGGATGCCGAAGGCGGCGGTCGCGCCGGGCGGCATCGACCCGGTGAAGGTGACCGTCGCCTCCCGCGGCGGCTGCCCGGCCGGGCACTCGGTGGAGCCGATGTCGACCGTGGTCGGCGGCGGCGTGAGGGTGAACGGGTGGACCGAGCCGTCGGCGCAGGTGAACTGCCCGGTGGCCGAATTCGCGCCCTCCGGGAAGACCAGCCGGGCGCTGGTCACGTCGATCCCGGTCAGCGCCGACGGCGCCGAGGCCGAGGGCTCGGTGACGGTCATCGTGGTCACCGGGCCCTGCGAGGTGTTCTGCGCCTTGCCCAGCGCGGTCACGCCGGACTGCTGCCCGGCGACCGCGTAGCCGTTCGGGCTGTAGGTGCCGGCGTTGTCGGGGAAGAACTGCTTCGAGCCGCCGATGCTCGGGATCGCCGACAGGATCGAGTACGGCGCGCAGACGTCGGCGCCGGTGGTGGACCGGCCGCGGGAGTCCTTGGCCGACGGCGTGGCGCAGTTGTCCTGGGTCAGGGTGGTGGCCGGGTTCAGCGGCGCGCCGGTGGAGCGGACGGTGTCGCGCAGCTCGACCTGGATCTGGACGCTGCCGGGCGAGCCGCCGTTGACCAGCGGCGTCCCGGCGGAGTTCGAGAAGACGAAGTCGACGCCGGTCACGGTGGCCGGGTCGACGCCGGGCGGCAGCACCAGGTCCGGACCGGGCTGCGGCGGGCCGACGATCAGCTGCTGCTGGGTGCACGGCGTCGGCTGCGTGCACACCACGACCGCCACCTGGTCCGCGCCGGCCGGGAACTGCGTCACCGGCCCGACGCCGGTCACGTTCCAGTCGTCCCAGGTGGCGGCGGTGTGGTCGCCGACGGTCAGCGACGAGACCTTCGCCGTGCCGCTGGACTGGTTCTGCACGCCGAGCGTGATCGTCGCCCCGGCGCCGGACAGCGCCACCACCGAGTCCGGCGTCAGCGACTTGGTGGCCACCGGCGTCACCACCGACGGCACCGTCACGTCGAACGTCGTCGAGCCGTCGGCGGGGTCCGCGTTGTCGGCGGTCACGGTCGCGGTGTTGGTGATCGTCTCGCCGTCGGTGGCGTCGGCGTCGACGGTGCCGCGGATCGTCAGGTCCCGGACCGCGCCGGCCGGCAGGCCGACCGAGCCCGGCGGGTTCGGCGGCGCGGGCAGCGGGCTGGTGTAGGTGACCGTCAGGGTCCTGGTGGCGTCGTCGTAGTCGACGTTGTACAGCGGCGGCTGCGACGGCGGGACCTCGATCGTGATGCCCGGCGGGATCACGTCCACGGTCTTGGCGTTGATACAGCCCTCGGTCAGCCCCGAGCAGGACGCGGTGATCTGATAGTCGAACTGCTGGCCCGGCTGGAGCGGAGCGGTCACCGGCGTCTTGGTGCCGGGCTCGAACACCTCTTTGGACAACGCCAGCGACGCCGTCTTGTCCGCGGCGCGAGAGGCGGCGGGCACCAGAAAAACGCAGGCGGCGCCGAACGCCGCCACGCTCGCGATCCACCTGACGCGGCGGGCAGCACGCATGGCAATCATCCTCGCTGTGACACTGTGACGAATGCCTGAATTGTTACGTCGCGTGATGGCCGATCGAGTCATGTGCCGCCGCGACACACGTTCGGCGGCTCGGATGGGCTAATGGCGGCCCGGCCGCCGGCGTTCTTATTACAGGCCCGCCCGCAACGCGTCGACCGGCTCCCGCCGCGCCGCACGCACCGCCGGGTACACGCCGGCCGCCAAGCCGACCACCGCGCCCGCGACCGGCGCGGCCAGCGCCAGCCGAACGTCCAGCACCGGCGTCCAGTCGTGCGCCGCCGAGACCGCGACCACGCCGATCACCCCCAGGGCGGCGCCGATGACGCCGCCGACGAGGCCGACACCGGTGGACTCCAACAAGAACTGGTACGCGATGTGGCGGCGGGCCGCGCCGAGGGCCCGGCGCAGGCCGATCTCCCCGGTGCGTTCGACGACCGTCACCAGCGTGACGTTGGCGATGCCGACCGCACCGACCACGAGCGAGACCAGGCCCAGCACCAGGAACAGCGCGTTGGTGTCGCCGGCGACGCTCTTGCGGGCCCGCTCCAGGCTCGGCGGTGCCACCACCGTCAGCCCGGCCGAGCGACCCGGCGCCAGCGCGACCGGGGCCTGGGCCGCGACCTGCCCGGCGGCGCCCAGCGCGGTGGTGATCAGCACCCTGCCGGGCGCGCCGAAACCGAGGCGGTCGTGCGCGGTGGTCGACGGCAGGATCACCGTGGCGGCCAGGAACTGCTCGCGGGCGATGTCGCCGAGCACGCCGATCACCGTGAACGGCTGGCCGCCGACGAACACCGCCGGCGCCTCGGCCAGATCGGTGACGCCCAGCAGCTTCGCGGCCTGGTCGCCGAGGACCGCGACCCGGTCGTGCCGCGCCACCATGCCGGCGTCGAAGAACCGCCCGGCGGTCACGGTGCCGCGGACCGCCGCCGGCAGGCCGGCGGTCGCCGCCACCACCGGGATCGAGGCGCCGGCCAGCGTCGGGTCGTCCACCGCGCTGGCCCTGACCGGCAGATCGACGCCGACCGGCGCCTCGGCGAGCGCCGCGACCCCGGTGACCCCGGCCAGCCGCGCGACCTGGTCGGGACCGTCCCAGTCCAGCAGCGGCGGGTCCGCGGATCCGGGCTGCGGCGGAGGCGCGGTGACGGAGACGGTGGTCGCGGACAGCGCGTCGAACCGGGTGGTGATCTGGTTGGCGGCGGTGGCCGCGACGCCCAGGGTGATGACGAGCGTGGTGATGCCGAGGACGGTGCCGAGGGTGGTCAGCGCGGCCCGCAGGGGACGGGTGAGGATGCCGAGCAGCGCTTCGGAGACGAGGTCACGGGGGTCGTAGCGTTTGACGCGAGGGCGGCTGGCCTTGGACCGATCGCTCGCCTGCACCTTCACATTCGCCTTCACCTTCACCTTTACCGCGCTCATCCGCCGACCTCCGCGAGTTCCTCGGTCAGGACGCCATCGGCGATGCGGACGCGGCGTGCGGCGCGGCGGCTGACGACGTCGTCGTGGGTGATGACGAGCAGCGTGACGCCTTGTTCGCGCAGGTCGTCGAAGAGGTCGAGCAGCGCCTCGGTGTTCGCCGAGTCCAGATTCCCAGTGGGCTCGTCGCACAGCAGCAACGCTGGCTGTCCCATCAACGCGCGCGCCACCGCAACCCGCTGCCGCTCCCCGCCGGACAGCCGGCTGGGCAGGAAGTCCGCACGGTGCCCCAACCCGACTTGCTCCAACGCGGCCAACGCACGACGACTCCGCCCCCGCCGACCGCCACCGCCGCCATGCACCTCGGCGAGCTCGACATTCTCGCGAGCACTGCGATGAGCCAGCAGATGGAAGGACTGGAACACAAAGCCGATGCGCTGCCCACGCAAGGCGGTCCGCTCCCCATCGCTGAGATCGACAGTCTCGACACCATCGAGCGAATAAGAACCCGAAGTCGGCCGGTCCAAAAGCCCCAACACCGCCAACAACGTCGACTTGCCCGACCCGGACGGCCCGACGACAGCAAGATGGTCACCGCGCCGAACGGTGAGCTCGACATCGCGAAGCGCCCGCACGGGAGGTGTCGCCGGGTACTCGCGGCACAGTTGGCGCAGCTCGATGACCGGTTCGGGATTGGGGTGGTCGGGGCTGCGGGCAGTGTGGTTCGAGTTGCGATCGGCGTCCTTCGAGCCGCGATCAGCCTGATCCAGGCTGTGATCGGCGTGGTCCGGGCTGTGATCAGCGTGGTCCGGGCTGTGATCAGCGTGGTCGGGGCTGCGATCGGCGTGGTCCAGGCCGTAACCGGCTTGGTCCGGGCTGCGATCAGCCTGATCCAGGCCGCTACCGGTTTGGCCCTGGCTGCTGCCGGCGTCATTCGGGGTGCGATCGGCGTGATTCGGGCTGGTGCTGGCACTGTGCGGGCTGCGATCCGTGTTGTTCGAGTTGCGATCGGAGCCGGCGCCGAGCCTGAGCATTCGAACCAGATCTTCACTCATCCCTGGACCACCACTCGGTCGCCTTCGACAAGCACCGTCCCGGCCTGCGGCTTCACTTCCACGTAGCCGCTCGCGGCGAGGCCGAGCGTTACCGGCACCGGTTCCTCGGAGCCGTCGGATCGCAGAACCCGGACCTTCGCCTGGCCGTCGGCCGAGGTGAACACAGCGGCCACCGGCACAGCCAGCACCGGGCCGTCACTCGCACCGATCGTCACCGTCATCTGGACTGCGCTGTCCGCGAGTCCGGCCAGCTGCGCGGGGTTCGCCGCGGTCACTCGGACCGCGACCGGCGCGCTCGGGTCGGTCGGCGCGGCGGCCGATCCGCTCGGGTCGGCGCCGGGAGCGCCTGTGGCCGACGGCGCTCCCCCCGGACCTCCTCCCGTCGCCGGACCCCCTCCCGTCGCCGGGTCCGCGAGCGCCGCGTCCGCTCCCATCACGCTGATCGCCCCCTGCGCGGGCGCGCCTGTCGGCACGTTGATGCTCACCGCCATGCCCCGCCGCAGCAGTGCCGCGTCCACTCCCGGGACCGTGGCCTGCACGTACAGATCGCTGCTCGTCACGGTCGCGATCGAGCCGGTCGGGACGTCGCCGGGCTTGACGTTTACCTTGTCCAACCGTGCGGGCAGCGAGGGCAGGAACACCACCTCGCCGGCCGGCACCGTCGTGCCGTAGCCCCGGAGGTAGTCGTCGAGCTGCGTCTGGGCCCGCGTCAGGCTGTCCTTCGCGCCCTTGAGCTGCAACGCCAGCAGGTCCTTGTTGCTGGTCCCGGAGTGTGCTCCCGTCGCGCCGCTCGTGGGACTCGCGGAGGTCGAAGACGAAGACGAAGACGCGGTCGCGTTGTCGTACGCCTGCTGGGCGGCCAGCTTCGCCTCCTTGGCCCCCTGCACCGCGGATTGCAGCGTCGACAGCTGCTGCGCCTGCGCCAGCGTGGGCTCCTGCGCGACGTATCCCTTGTGCCGGTACCAGGCGCGGACGGCGTCGGCGGTGGCGGTGCTGAACGTCCCGTCCACCGGCCCGGGGTTCAGGCCGAGCCGCTTCAGCGCCGCCTGCAACTGTTTGACGTCGTCCCCGGTCGTGCCCAGCCCCAGCGTCCGATACATCGGCACGGTGCCGGTGAAGACCAGCACCGGACGCCCGCTGACCTCCATGAGCGCGTCGCCTTCGGCCACCGCCGCGCCGACCGCCGGCGCCTTGGTGACGCGCTGCGCCACCGTCCCGGTCGCGTCCCCGACGCCGACGTCCCCGCCGAGCTGGATCGGCTGCGGCGAGGCGTAGTGGACGGTGCCGTTCGCGATCACCGTGGAGGACAGCAGACGCTTCGTCACCGCGGCCGTCACCGGCGTGGCCGGTGGCGGACGGTGCGCCGCGGCGGCGTCGGCCGGGGACTTCAGGCTCGCGCCCGCGACCCAGCCGCCGGCCCCGGCCACGATCACGCCGCCGAGCACGGCCGCGAGCACGCGCCGCCGCCGTGATGCGGAGCTCGACGGCCGGCGACTGTCGTCATCAGGACTCGCATTCACATCATCAGGGCTCGCAGTCTCCCCGCGGCTCACCCGACGCCCTCCGCATCCGGGGCCTGCTTCAACTTCGGCAGATACGCGGCGCGGAACGCCCGGCCGCAGTCCAGATCGGCCAGCGAGTCCCGGATCTCGGTGGTCAGCAGTGGTGTCGCGGTGGCGACGTCCAGGTGCCCACCGGCCGCCTGCGCGCGCTGGGCCGCCTGGCTGACGTACTGGAACCGCACCGCGTTCCGGATCTCTGTGACCTGGGTGGAGGACACGGTGATCCCCTTGCCTCGCAAGCAGTTCGCGTAGGTCTGCGCCAACGCCACCAACGCCGGGTCGCCGTTGAGGTTCTGCCGGTCCTGGGCGGCGCGCGCGGCGGCGGCCTTGCCCTCCGACGAGGCCTGCGCCTCGTCGGGCTGGTTCGGATAGACCTTCGCGAACGCTTGGCCGGTGCAGCTGTCGGGGGTGAACTTGCTGCCGGTCTGCTTGGCCACGGCGATGTCACCGACCAGCGTCTTGTCCCAAAGCCTCTGCTGCGCGGCGTCCAGAGCGTCACGGACCGCGCTGTTCGGACTCACCTGCATCTCATAGTGGCCCGGCACGTTCGGGTCGTTCGGATAGACCCACTGCGCGTAGGCGCCGAAGCCGTATTTGGCCAGTACCGCTTTGGACGCGTCGTAGTCGGCGTCGTCGTCGATCGGCGAATTGGAGGACGAGGGCTTCGGGAACCAGGCCGTGTAGGCGAACCCCTTGCCGCGCATACAGATCGCGATCGTGTTCTCCAGGTCGTAGGACTTCTTTGTATCCGCGTCGATCCCGGAGGGGACGGCGATGGTGCCGTCGCTCGCGGCCGCGTTCGTGGTCGTCGCGCCGCTGGTGGGTGCGCTACCGCTGGCGGACTTGCCGCTTGACGCAGCGGTCGGAGCGCCGTTCTTGCCGGAGCCGCCAGAACCGTCGGAGCCACCGGACCCGCCGGAACCCCCCGCGGCGCAACCGGACCCGAGCAGAGCGACTGTGGCCGCGGCAGCGACGACCCCAGCAGTTTTCGAGCGCATGACAGTGCCTTTCGACAGGTGACGTAGTACAAGCAAAGAGGTCGCGGCCGATGCCGCTGATCAATGGGCCGCGTCACGGCTCCGTGGATCCGCGGCAATCGCGGACAGCGCTGTGAGGCTGATCGGTGGTGTCGTGGCTTGGACGTTCAGGGCGTCGCGATAGCCGGCGACCACGATGACCCGGGTGCCGTCGGGCCAGGTGTGCGCCGCGCCCCAGCCCTTGATACCGATGCCGGTACCGGCGCCGGAGCTTGAGTCGTCCGGCCCGCCGACGACGAACGTCCAAGACCGGCCATCAGCGCCCGGAGCACAGCCGGAGACGCCTCCGGCCCAGGCCAGCGTGCCCGGACAGCCCGAGCCGTCGCGCGCCGCATGGACCTGGACCTCGGCCAGACCGGCCGACCACACCAGCTCCACGCGAACCGCCGCCGGGTCGCGCGCCGGTTCGGCGATCGCGGTCCGGCCCGGGGCCACAGCAGCCACCGCCGCGACGACGCTCGGCGCGGGCAGCCGCTCGAACCCGGCGGGAAGAGTCTGGATCACCGGCGAGGCGCCCGTTCCCCCGAACGTCGTCAGCGCCCCGAACGCGACCAGCACGACGCCCGCCACGCCCGCGGTCATCGCCGCCGCCCCCGAAGCCCGCCGACGGCGCCGCAATCGCGCCCCGCGTTCCATGGCCGGCGCGATCAACCCGGGCAACGGCGGTTCCTCGCCGGCGTCGAGATCGGACAGGACCAATGACAACCAGGCGTCGTCGGCAGGGGTTGGCGGAGCGCCCGAGCCCGAGCCCGAGCGGCCGTGGCCCCGGCGCGGAGAGAGGCGACTCATCGCTGGCCCCCTCTCTCCTGGAGACCGGTGAGACCGCTGCGCAGACCAAGCAGACCCATGGCCGGCGCGGCCATGCGGGAAGTTCTGGACGGTCCGCGCCCTGTGGTGCCGCCGGGTTTCCTGCGGGTCCCGGACTCTCCCGGTGCGCCAGGCGCTCCGGGATCTCCAGGCTCCCTGGACTCCCCGGACTCCCTGGACTCCCTGGACTCCCCGGACTCCCCAGATTCCCCGGACTCCCCGGACTCCCCGGGCGCTTCCTGAATCAGTCCTTCGGTGTCGCCGAGCCGGGCCCGCAGCAGCCCCAACCCCCGCGAGGTCTGGCTTTTCACGGTCCCGGTACTGCACCCCAGCGCGTCGGCTGTGGCCTCCACGCTCAGGTCCTCCCAGTACCGCAGCAACAGCACCGCACGGCACTTCGGCGGCAGCGTCATCATCGCTTCCCGGACCACCAGGCGCTGCGCGATCGGTTCTTCGTGGCCGACGACTTCCGGCAACGCATCGGTCGGCAGCTCGTGGTAGCGCCGCCGCCGAGTCTCGCTGAGGAAGGTGCGGTAGAGGATGCGGCGCGCGTACGCGTCCACCTCGCGCCCACGCCGCACACGAGTCCAGGAGGCATAGAGCTTCACGAGAGTGGTCTGGGCGAGATCCTCGGCCAGGTGCCAGTCGCCGCACAGCAAGTAGCCGACACGCCGCAGATGGGTCTGCCGCGCGACGGCGTACTCGCGGAACTCCGCCTCGTCCTGCTGCTCCACACCGCTCCCTCGGTTTGTCCTGACGGGTATACGCGATGGGAGCGGCGGTCGGTTGGAATGTTCGCGCAGCAGTTTTCTGCGAACGCGAGACGCCGCCGCATCGTCTCCGATGCGGCGGCGTCCGTGTCGCTGTCGCTGTCCCTGTCGCTACCCCTATCCCTGTCGCTGTCTCCTACGGCAGCGGCGGCGCCAGCCGGTTCACGAAGTAGCTCCGGTGTCCCGCGATGCCGACCAGGTCGCCGAGCCGGAACGCCGCAGCGTCCGGCACGACGTCGGTTCCGCCGAAGGCCAGGATCTCGTTCACGGACGCGGACTCGGTCTGCGCGTAGTCCGCCTCGACCCCCGGGATCGCCGCGTGGTCCGCCAGCAGCAGCGGCGCGCCATGCGCCCCGAGCAGCGCTCCGCCGGCCAACGCGTCCGGCCAGTTGTAGCCGACGGCCAGACCGGTAATATGCGGCGCGGTCGGGCCCGTGAAGAACGTCCGCGCGACGGCGGCGGCGGTCGCGAACCGGTCCGGGCCGGCGACGACGTGGACCTTGTCCGTGGGGAACATCGTCCGCAGCGCCGCGACGCCCTGGTCCCCGATCCCGTACAACTCGGTGGTGGCCGTGACGTGCGTCCGCAGATACGCGGCCGTGGCCTCGGGCAGCGACCGGTCGTCGGACAGCAGCACGACCGTGTCCTTGCCGACGCGCACCCCGGTGCCCGTCGCCGCGCCCGCCGCCAGCGCGTCGGGGAAGTTGTTCCCGGTCGCGACCAGAATCCGCGTCGGGTTGGGGCTGATCGCGGAAGCGATCGCCGCCGCGGTGCCGTACCGGTCCGGGCCTTCGAGCCGCCGCGTGGTGAATCCGAGGGCTGCGACCTGGTCGGCGACGTGCTGCGACATCACGTCGGTGCCGCCGAGCAGCGTCACCTGCGCCCCGGGCTTCAGCACCCGCCGCAGCTCGCCCGCGACCCGCTGGTCGAGCGCCCCGGTGGCGGTGAGCAGCAGCGGCGCGTGGAGCTTCGCGGCCAGCGCGCTGCCGGCCAGCGCGTCGGCGAAGCTGTCGCTGCGCGTCAGCACCGCGCCGCCGGCCTGGCTGCCGCCGAGGCCGGCGTTGTCGTAGCCGAGCCGCGAGGTCGCGATGGCGGTGTCGATCCGGTCCGGTCCTCCGACGCGGTCGATGCCGACACTCGTCACCGGCTGCCACGACGGCGAGAACTCCGGCGTTCCGGCGCCGGCATTGGTGGTGACGTCGGAGATGGTGTCCGAGTTGACGTCGACGACGTGCAGATGCAGCCCGGCGGCGCCCGATGGAGTGGCCTGATAAGCGATCTTGAACCCGTCCGGCGACCAGGACGGATGCGATCCGAACCCGGTTCCCTGCACGAACGTCTCCGAGCCGCCGGTGGCGGGCCTGTAGTAGATGCCGGTTCCGGCGAACGGCACCGGCCCGGCGTAGGCGAGCAGTGTCCCCAACGGCGAGTACGAGGGATCGCGGCCGTCCCGCGCGAACAGCACCGCCAGGCCCGAGATCGCCGACCGCACATAGATGCCGGCGTCCGGGCCGTTGGTCCGGGCGAAGGCCACGTCGCCGTTCGGCGCGACGTCCGGCGTCGTGTCGCTGAAGCCCGTCGCGCCGCCAAAGAGCGACCGGTCGTCGCCGCCGTCGGCGAACACGGAGAAGATCTGCGTTTGTCCGGCGCCGACAGTACGCGCGAAATAGATCCGGCTGCTGTCCGGCGCCCAGGCCGGGGCCGAGTCGCTCATCGACGCTGTCGGCGAGGAGACCCGTACCAGGTGGCTGCCGTCGACGTTCGCGGTCCAGATCGCACTGGAGCCGCCGGACTCGGCGAACGCGATCCGGGTGCCGTCGGGCGACATCGCGGGCGTGGCCAGGTTCGGAGTGGCCGCCATTCCCTGGGCGGCCAGGTTCAGCACCTTGTAGCCGCTGCCGTCGGCATGCGCGACCGCGATGCGGTACTGGTTGCCGATGTGCGTCAGAAAGGCGACGACACCGTTGTCGCCCTGCGCCGTCGCGTGCGCGGGCCCGGCGGCCAGGGCACCGGCGGCGAGGGTGAGCGCGGTGCTGAGCACCGCGGCGGCCAGCCTGTGCGAGCGGGCAGCCATGAACTGATGATGCTTGCGAGACACTCGAGTCCCCCAGGTGGATCGCGAAGTCAAAGAAGTCGGCGGGCAGACCGCACCGCACTCCGAATCTCGCAGCCGACGGCCGGGGACGTCACGCGTAGTCGACTACCTGTCTTCGGCCTCCGCCGACCCCAGCACAGCGGCGAGCCCCGCGCGGTCCGCCACGCCGAGCTTCGTGCACGCGCGATATACGTGTCCTTCGACAGTGCGTACCGAGACCACCAGGCGCTCGGCGATCTGGCGGTTGGCCAGCCCGGCGGCCACGAGCATGGCCACTTCGCGTTCCCGCTCCGTCAACGGCGACGGCCGCAGCGCCTCGCGCAGCGCGGGAGTGTCGGGGGTTTCGCAGAGCTCGACCAAGTGCCGAATCCGAGTCAGCGCGGTCTGTTCGCCGCGCAGGTCGCCGCGTCCGCGATAGATCGACACGGCCTGTGCGCTCGCGTCGGCGGCGATCAGCACCGCGCCCAACTGTTCGAAGTCGAGGCTCACCGCTTCGAGACCGCCGACGTCGCCGGCCGCGAAGGCGGCGGCATGGCGAGCAGCGAGCGGCGCCCTGGGGCCGTCGATCTGTTGCGCCAACGCAGCCAGCCGCTCCGCCGGTGCCCGGTCGCCGAAGCGCACCGCCGTGTGCAGCGCCACGGCTTCCACGGCCCACTGGTGCAGGTCGGCGGCCAGCGACGCGGCGTCGCGGGCGAGCGCCCGGGCCCGGCTCGGGGTCCCGTTGGCGGCCGCCAACCACGCCCGGCACAGGAGCACGATCGGGGCTTGCAGCCCTTGCGTCGTCGGGCGATAGAGGCGTTCGGCGTCGGCGAACGCTGCGGCGGCACCATCGGCGTCGCCGGCCGCAGCGGCGGCCTGGGACAGAACGAACGCGGCCATGACCGCCCAGGCGCCGGGGTCCTCCTCGGCGAAGCCGGCGGCGGCATCCCGGCCGAGGCGCAGCGCGGTGCGGACGCGGCCTCGTTCCAGGGCAAGGCGGCTGCGGAACAGCGTCGTGGCGTAGTGGCCGTGCATCAGCATCGTTCCGGACAGCTGCGCCGAGGCGTCCGTGTAGCCCGCGTAGAAGTCGGCGACGTCATCGGCGGCGCCCAGGAGCCCGGCCCAGGCCAGGGCATTGATATGACCCATCCCGAGGCCGTGGCGCATCACGCCGAACTGGGGAGCCAGGTCGACTCCGGCGTGGCCCCGTTCCACGTGCTCGGCCACCTCGTCGACGCGGCCCTGCACGCCCAGCGCGTCGGTGGCGGCGATCTCGGCGATCACGGTGGCGACCGGCGGCCAGTCGGCGGGAGCGGCCGGCAGCCGATCGAGCATGGCCCAGCCCTCCTCCAGGTGGCCGCGCTGCACGGCGAACACCGCGGCGAAGGCGTCGAGCACGGCGCGGTCGGCGGCGGAGGACAGCTGCTCCCGGGCCTCGCGCAGGACCAGATCGGCCTCCTGCGGCCGGACCGCGACCCAGTTCAGGTTGGCGGCGCGGGTGAACGCCATGGTCATGATCTGCTCGTCAGTGCGGGCCCGGGCGGCGTCGGCGGCCAGCGCCGCCTCGGACTCCTCGCCGCGGTCCAGCCAGCTCAGTGCCATCCCGAGCAGGATGCTCGCCTCGACCGGGCCGCCGGAGTCCAGGGCCCGGCGGGCGCAGCGCACCGCGAAGTCGAGCTCGTACAGGCCGATGGCCCGAGCGGTCGCCTCGGTGAAGCGGAACGGGTCCGGCGGCACGTCGCTGT
Source organism: Catenulispora yoronensis (assembly GCF_039531695.1). Classification (NCBI taxonomy): domain Bacteria; kingdom Bacillati; phylum Actinomycetota; class Actinomycetes; order Catenulisporales; family Catenulisporaceae; genus Catenulispora; species Catenulispora yoronensis. The sequence continues at coordinate 149,744 of NZ_BAAAQN010000009.1, read as the reverse complement.
CCAGCGCGAACTTGGCCCACCGCAGGGTGTCGCCGGACCGCCGGCCGCCGGTCCCGGCCAGCGCTGCGGCCAGACGTCCGAACAGCCGGCGCTCGGCGAGCTTGGGGGTGCGGGCGCGGACCGCCTCGCCGTAGAGCGGATGGCCGAGGCGGACCTCCACCCGGCGGCCGTCGACATGCACCGCGAGCAGACCGAGGCGTTCCGCCTGATCGACGGCGGCGGGATCGGTGAAGGCGGAGAGCAGTTCCGGGCCGATCGGCTCGCCGTAGGCGACGGCCTCGACCGCCGCGTAGACCGCCGGGTCCAGGCTGTCCAGGCGGCTGGAGACGGCGTCGACCAGCCCGGGGGTGCAGTGCAGGCTGCCGCGCCATCGCCAGATGCCGCCGACCGGCGCCATCGTCCCGGACGTCAGCGCGGCGCCGACCAGTGTGTGGACCAGGAGCGGATTGCCTTGTGTCAGCTGCCAGAGCCGGTTCTGGGTGTGGCTCTGCACCGGCCCGTCGACGATCGCCTCCACCAGCTCGGCGGTCTCGGCCTCGGCCAGCGGCCGGACGTCCAGGCGCGGCACGAGGCCGTCCTTCCACAACGCCGCCACGGCGTCCGGGCACTTCTCGCCGGCACGGACCGTCACGAGCAGCGGCGCCCGCTCGGTGAGCGCCAGATGCAGCAGCAGGCTGGCCGACAGCGGGTCGAGCAGGTGGGCGTCGTCCACGACGATGGCGGTGCCGCGCTCGTCCCCCGGCACCAGCAGCTCGGCCGCCTTGATCAGGATACTGAAATCAGGGGCCATACCCATCGCCCCGGGCAGCAGCGGCGCGAAGGCGCCGAGCGGCAGCGCCTGGGAGCTGGTGGTCGCGCCCACCCGCCGCACGATCAGCCCGTCGTCCACGGCCCGGCGGGCCGCCACCACCGCCAGCCGCGTCTTCCCCACGCCGGCGCCTCCGACCAGGACGGCCCCGGGGCCGTCGCGGCGCAGGTGTTCGGCGAGGAACGCGAGTTCGGGGGCGCGGCCGGTGAAGGACTGCTCCGGCGCCATGATGCGATGGTAGCCGTGGTGGGCGGGCCTGCGGGGCTGGTCAGGGGAACTCGTCGGCGGCGGTTGGCCGGCTGTCGGCCGGGGCCGGCTGTCCGTTGTCCGGGATCGGCTGTGCGTCGCCCGGGGTCGGCTGTGCGTCGCCCGGGGCCGGCCGGCCGTCACCCGCGCCGATTCCCGGCACCCACAGTTCGATGCAGGGCACCGGCGTCGCCCTCAGCCATCCGCCGGCCGACACCAGCCGGGCCCCGGCCTCCGCGACGTCCGTGCCGGACGGCGTCGCCTCACCGGTGGCGAGCACGGTCACGTGGACACCGCCCTGTTCGGGGACGGCGCGGACCATGATCACGGCCGCCGGGTCGGGCCCGAAGGAGCTGATGGTCTGGAACAGCGCTTCGATCATGGCCTCGCGCTGCGGCGTCGCGAGCATGACAGGACTCTGGCCGGAGACCTGGAACGTTTCTTCCAACCCGTCGTCCGACGCCAGCAGCCGGGCCGCGTTCACCTCCACCGTGATCCCGGCCTGCCGCGCCGCCGTGACCACCGCATCCAGATCGACGCCCAAGTCACCGCCCTGGTCGCCGCGCCCGGTCTCGATGTAGCGCCGCAGCCAGGTCGCGCGGTCGGCAACCTGGGCGCGCAAGCCCACGTCGTCGATGTCGGTGCTTCGGTGGAGCATTTCGAGGGTCTGCAAGACACCGTCGTGCAGCGCGGTCGCCAACCGCCATTTCTGGGCGCTGGCCGCGAGTTCCGCGGTCTCCCTCAGCTCACGTGCCGACGCGGCGGCGAGCAGTTCCTCATTGCGACGCAGCATGCTGCCACCGGCCCAGCCAATCAGCACATTGATCAGGTATCCCAAGCTGACCTGAACCAGCGTCCCGCGCGGGCTGTCCCTAAACGCCACGGTGGCACCCACGTTCGCCGCCGCCCACAACGCCCCGCAACCGAGCGCGCCCCACGCCCGTCGACAGAGCAACCCGACGACGAACGCCATCAACACCGTGTTCGGGTACACGAACAACGCCCAGCCGACGACCCCATGACCAGGATTCAGCGCGGTATCGACGACGATCGCCACCGCCCCGATCGGCAGGTCCAGCCACAACACCCGCGGATCGGGCCGCCGCCGCGCCAGCCACCACAACGCCACCGCCGCGTTCTCCACCACGAGCACCGCCGCGACCAGAGCGCTCCACCACGGATGCTCAATGTGGTCCCAGATCACCGGAATGGTGCCGACCAGCATCAAGACCCCGGCCGCGCGAATCGCCAGCCCGAGCAGGAGCACGAGCCGCGCATGCGGTGGAGGTACGCGGTCCAGCCACCACAAACGCAACAGGCGCGGAGCCCTGATCATCGCTGCTCCTCACCGGGTTCACCAGCAAAGGGCACCCACAACACGACTTGTGTCCCCGCGCCCGGAGCCGACTCGATGTCCACCCGCCCGCCGACGTCCGCCATCCGCTGGCGCAGTGACCGCGTCTGCCCGAAGCCCTCGGCAGTCGCCGCGGCGTCGTAGCCCTGTCCCTGATCCGCGACGGTAATGCTGACTCCCGCATCCATCACCGCCAGCCTCAGTTCCGCGCGGTCCGTCCCGGCATGCTTGCGCACATTGGTCAGTGCCTCACCAGCCGCCGCGACCATCGCTGCCGCCGCCGCTGCCATCACCGTCTCCGTCGCCGCATCGCCCTCCGCCTCGAACCCGACCCGCAGCCCGATCGCCGCCTTGTCATCGGCCAACGCCCGCAGATCCTCGACCAGCCCACCGACCCCCACCACCCCGCCCTCCCACCGCTCCACCGCGACCGCCCGGCGCAGCGCCGCCGCCTCCTCCCGTAACCGCCCCGAGATCGTCGGATCCCCGATCCCCTCACCCGCCACCAACGCGTCCACCGTCGCCATCAGATGCGTGCTCAAATCAGCCTGCTGTCGCAGCCGCTCCCGCTGCCGCGCCAACAGCGAAGCCCGCTCCACCGCGGCCCGCCGGTGCCGGTCCAGCGCCGCCGCCGAGCCCCGCTGCAACCGCACCAACAGCGCGGCCAGCAGCGCGACCCCGACGATGGCCACCGCGTCCGGCAGCGCGTTCCACCGCGGGTACGACGACCCGGAACGCAGCGCGGGCGAGAAGTCCATGAACGCCACCCCGGCGCCCCCGGCCAGGGTGACCCACGGCGGCCAGGCCGGCATACCCACCGTCGGCGCGGCGACGACCGTGAAGCCGTACAGATAGCCCTGTCCCGGCGGCCCCGGCATGACGCCCGGCCACGTCGACAGGCCCACCATCACGACGACACCCACCACGTCGAGAACGGCCCAGGCTGGAGCGATCCGTCCCAGCCGCAGAAACACGCCGGCCACCACGGCGCAGTCGGCGACCAGAACCAGCGTCAGCACCAGTTCGGGCACCGTCCGCGCACCCCGCGGTGGGGACGCCGCGACCGCGGCGAGCAGCACGACAACGGAGCCGATGCGGAAGCCGGCCCAGGCACGAGCCACCGTGACTTCCGTACGCGCCGCAGCCCCCGTCAACACTCGCTCCTCCCTGGGCCGCCTCCAACGTCTCCAGCAGCGACGCCCCCTCGCCTCGCACTGCCGAACGGCGCCAAGCTCAGCGTGCTCGCTGCCGCGCGGCCTGGAAAGTCGAGCGAAAACCAGACGCGGCGGTCACAGCCCTCGAAGTCTCTCGGCCACCTCTTCGGCGTCGGGATGTGCCAGCTCGTCAAGAATCGCCAGCGCCAGCCGCCAGGACCGGCCGGCGGCTTCGGGATCCCCGGCGGCTGCCGAGGTGTCGCCGAGCCGCACCAGGGTCCCCGCCTCGTAGAAGCGATCGCCGATCCGCCGGTATCCCTCGATCGACGCGCGGTACGCGGTGGCCGCCTGCTCATAGTCCCCCAGGCAATGGTGCGCAAAGCCGATGCTGTCCCACGTCCCGGCCTCGCCCGCGACGTCGCCCAGGCCGTGGAACAGCTCCAGCGCACGAGTACAGCACTCCAGCGCCTCGCCGTGGTCGCCGACCATCGCGTGGAACCAGCCGACCGTATTCAGCGAGTTGGCCTGCGCGGCAGGACCGCCCACGGCTTCGAAGTGCCCCAAGGCCTGTTGCGCATGATGCAGAGCCAGGGCTTGATCGCCGCGCTGCTCAGCAAGAAGCGCCAAGTCATGATGCACGTTGGCTTGGCCCAATCGATCGCCATCCTGCTCGTGCAACACCAGTGCGTGCCGCGCCTGAATCAGAGCCGCGTCATAGTCCCGCAATCGCAGATACGCACGCCCCAGACCCCGTCGCGCCGTAGCCTCCGCGGCGACGTCGCTCAACCGTTGCGCAGCAGCCAGCGCTGTCAGGCTCACCTGTTCCATCTCCCGCCAATGGCCACGGCGGTCGAAGAAGGTGCGCAATGTCCACGGAAGCTGCCAGGCATACCGATCGAAGCCGCTTGCCACAGCCATGGCAATGACGCCGAGCAGCACCTGGAACTCCGTCTCGAACCAGGCTTGGGCGTCGTCGCCGGTAGCGATCCCCTCAGGCACGACGCCGGGCGTCAACGGCGCGAGTGGCAACGGGACCCAAGCCGGAACGAAGCACACCGTCGCCGCCTGGGCAGTATGCAGATAGTGCTCAAGCAACCGCTCGATCGCCGTGTTCCGAGTCACCACGTCATCGACCTCTGACACCAGCTCAGCCGCGTAGACACGCAGCAGGTCATGGAATCCGTATCGGTGTGACGCGTGCTCGGCGATCAGGTGCGCCGCGCTGAGCTCGGCCAGAGCCGCGTTGGTCCGGTCGAAGGACTGCCCGAAGAGGCTGACCGCCGCGGCCACCGAACATTCCGGCCCTGGATGCAGCGCCAGCAGCCGGAACAAGGCCGCAGCCGACGGGGAGAGCATGCGGTAGGACCACGAGAAGACCGCGCGCACGTCCGTTGTGAGGTCTCCGGTCGACAGCTCGTCGAGGCGGCTTCGCGCCGCCCGCATGGACTCCGCGTGATCGTTGAGCGTGGGAGCGGCAGCCTTCCCCGCGTATGCCGCCGCGCGCGCCGCGACGATGTTCACCGCCAACGGCAGACCGCCGCACATCTCGATCAGATCCCGCGCCGCACTCCGCTCCGCCGCCAGCCGTCCCGGGCCCAGCCGTTCGGCGAGCAGCTCCTCCGCGTCGGCCGACGTCAGCAGTCCCGGCGCCACGGCGTCCGCGCCCTCGGCCACCAGTCCGGCCAGGTCGCTCCGGCTCGTGACCACCGCCACGCAGCCGTCCCCGGCCGGAAACAGGGGTCTCACATGGTCGGCGTCCCTGGCGTTGTCGAGCACTACCAGCATTCGGCGCGCCGCCGTCAGGCTCCGGAACAGCGCCGCCTGCGCGTTGACGCCGCTCGGCACCTGCCCGGGCGGTACGCCGAGGGTGTCCAAGAACCCTCGCAGTGCCTCGTCCGATCCGACAAGCGCCCCAGCTGGAGCGAAGCCCCGGAGGTTCACGTACAACTGGCCGTCGGGAAAGCGTGACGCGACACGATGCGCCCAGCTGATCGCCAGCGCCGTCTTGCCGATCCCGGCCGGGCCGGTGATCACGGTGAACTGTGCGCGGTGGCCGTCGGCCGCGTCGGCAAGCGCCGTCAGCATCTTCAGCTCCGAGCCGCGCCCGATGAGATAGCGGGGTCTGGCCGGAAGCTGTCTCGGCATCGGCAAGGACGCTCGGGCCGGGCTTCGCGCGACGCGGCCTTGCTGCCCGCTGTGCGTCGCCGCACCTGACGTCGCCGCCGCTGTCGTTCCAGCCGCAGCCGCAGCAGCCGCCTCGCACAACGCGACCAGCGTCCCGCCGGCCCCCAACACCGCCTCGCAGCGCCGGGCCAAATCCATCGTCGCGGGCTTGGCACCGTTCTCGACCTTGCTCAGGTAGCTTTTCGAGAAGTGCAGCACGTTCGCCAACTCGGCCTGGGACATTCCCGCTGTCAACCGCAGCCTGCGCAGCTCCCGCCCGAAGGCACCGCCGTCCCGTACCGCCAAATCACCCCTCCGCCGCCCACCGCCCGACGGGTGTTGACTCTTCATCGGTCAACCGGACAACCATTGAAGCCCTGGCCGAGCCTCGGGACCATGGCCGTGAGCACTTAACAGAGTACTGTCTCGGGGGTTTACGTGGACACAACGGATACCGCCACCTTGCCGGCCGACGCCCTCCGGGTGGCGGTGGTCGACGACCATCCGGTGGCCCGGCGCGGGATCGCCGCGATCGTCGACAGCTTCCCGGACCTGCGCGTCTGCGCGCTCGCCGCGTCCGTCGACGAGCTGCCGCGACTCGCGGACAGCCGGGTCGACGCCGATGTCATCCTGCTGGACCTGTACCGGGCCGACGGGCATCCGGCGCTGGCCGCCATCACCGAGCTGTCGGCCCGGTGCCCGGTCCTCGTCCTGTCGGCGTCCCGCTCCCCCGCCGTAGCGCTGGCCGCGGTACGAGCCGGCGCGGCCGGGTTCGTGACGAAGGCCGCCGAGGAGAAGGCCTACGCGACCGCGATCCGCGCCGTCGCGGCCGGGACGTTCTACCTGTCGGCGCAGCTCGCGGACCTGATCCAGGCCGCGACGATGCGGGCCGCCAGCGTCCCGCAGGACACGCTGTCCCCGAGGGAGCAGGAGGCCCTCGGCCTCATCGCCTGCGGCTTCACCCATCAGCAGACTGCGACGCGGATGGGCGTCTCCAAGGGGACGGTGGACACCTACATCGCGCGGATCCGCACCAAGCTGCAACTCGGGAACAAGGCGGAGCTGGCGCTGGCGGCGCTTCGGCAGCCGGCGGTGTAGGGCGCGCGGCGCGCAAACCCTGAAAAAGAGGCGCGGGTCGCGGGCCGCGATCGACCGCTTGGCACGCGCCGGCAGCCGGGGAAAGACTCTGGTCCGGGTGCGCTGAAAAACCCCTCCGCCGCTGCAACCCCACCGCGCCGTATCGGCGTTCCCTGCGTGAAGGATGACAGAGGGAGCCGGGGGCATGACCGAAGCCGAAGAAGAGTTCCGCGAATTCGCGGCGGCGGTGCAGGGGCATTTACGGCGGAGCGCCTATCTGCTCTGCGGTGACTGGCACCTGGCCGAGGACATCGTCCAGACCGCGTTCGTGAACATCTTCCGGGCGTGGCGGCGGGTGCGGAAGGTGGACAACCGGCTCGCCTACGCGCGGCAGGTGGTCTACCGCTGCTTCCTCGACCAGTACCGCAAGGCGAAGAAACAGGTGCCTGTGGTGTCGATGGAGGGTGTGGCCGAGCCGGTCACGGCGGAGGCGCGGGACGCGTTCGACGGCGCGGTTCTGGAGGTGCTGAACGCGTTGCCGCCGGGCGCGCGGGCCGTGATCGTCCTGCGGTTCTGGGAGGACCTGACGATCGAGCAGACCGCGGCGGTGCTCAAGGTGACCGAGGGAACGGTCAAGAGCCAGACGTCGCGGGCCTTGGCCCAGCTGCGGGTGCGATTGGCCGCCGCGCTGGAAGACCAGGCCGGCCGATGACCATGAACAGCTCTGGAGTGGAACCGATGGAAGACGACGACCTGCGGCAGGCGCTTTCGCGGGTGGCCACGGCGGGTGGGGCGGAGTACCGGGACGTGATCGGGCCCGCCGTGGCCGTCGTGCTGCGCCGGCGCCGCCTGGCGCGGACCTGCGGCGCCGCCGGTTCGGGGCTGGTCGTCGCGGCCGGGGCCACCGCCGCGATCTGGGCCGCGGGTTCGCCGACCGCGGCGCGTCCGGAGCCCACCGCCTCCACGACGCCGATCACCACGCCGACGACCGAGACCGACACCTCCGCGTGGAACAAGTCGCACGACGTCCTCTACCGGCTGCCCGGCCTGCTGAATCCGCTGCTGTCACCCGGCCTGAGCATCGCGAGGACCGCCTCGGCCGTTCCGAACTCGGTGTTCCAGCTGCGCGGTCCCGACGGGGACAACGACTTCACCTTGACGGCGGGACCGAAGGGCAATCAGAACAAGGCACTGGAGTACAACGTGTGCGCGGTCGGCGCGGTGTGCAGCGGCCGCCCGGTCTCCGGCGGCACCCTCTACGTCCAGACCAAGAACTTCACGGCCGACTACGGCGGCCAGTCGGGCTACGCGCCCGGCACCGGCAAGCAGGTCGTCACGATCGACGCCGAGTACGAGTTCCTGCCCTCGGCGGACACCGGCTACGTGGTCGACGTCCTCATGTCGACGAACGTGTCGCTCGAACACTACGCCGCGAAAGCCCCGGCGGGCTGGGGCGACTCGCCCTGGCCACCGGCTCTGCAACAGGGCGCGGCGTTCAACACCTCGGGCGCGCTGCTCTCCCCGGACGATTTCATGACCCTGATCTCCAAGCCCGGATTCGGAGCGGTGACCACCCTCCTGGACCCCGGGACCCCGGTCGACCCGTCGACGCTGGAGCGGCGCAACGCGGCGAACGCCGCCATCGCGGCCGCCGCCAAGCCGATCCTGCCGGCCGGCCTGTCCCTCGCCATCGGCGGCGACCAGCGGACGCCCGGCAGCTACCTCAGGCTCTCCGGCCCGTCCGGGGCGAACGAGTTCTCCTGGACGGCGAGCCCGCAGGTCAAGACGTGGCGCCACGGCTATGCGTGCGACGGCCACACCCAAGGCGACTGCCTCTGGAAGGAAATCCCAGGCGGCGAAATCCAGATCACCCAGACGCTGAGCCCGTCGACCCCGGCCCCCGACGTATCGCTTTACGCCACCGGCCAGGCCGGCACCCCGTACTTCCGCCAAGACACATACACCTACTACCCGGACGACACCAACGGCACCGTCATCGAGTTCACGATGCGCGAGCAGTTCCGCGACATCCCCTGGTCCGCCACCCGGCCCACCTCCGGCCCGAACGCCGACCCGGGCGTGGCCTGGCCGCCTCCGGCCCGCACCGGTCAGCCGTACAACGCCGAAGGCGCGCTTTTGAACGTCGGCACGTTCACGACGATGCTTGAGAACCCACGACTCGTCACGGCGATCCGGGACGTCGACGCGGCTTTGGACCCGGTCCACGGCTCGGCGTCGGGGCCTTATGGCTGACGTCGCGTAGCGTGAGTCGGCATGCTTCCCCATCACACCGGCAGCCGCCGGATCTCCTGGGACGCAGTCCCTCAAGACGTCGCCGCCGGGATTGAACGGCTGATCGGCGCCAAGGTCGTGGCGGCGGCCGGTCAAGCCGGCGGGTTCTCTGAAGGGCTCGCGTCGCTGGTGACGGTGGCCGACGGCCGCCGGGTGTTCGTCAAAGCGGCAAGTTCGCAGAACGCTCCGGCGGTCGCCGAGTTCCATCGCCGCGAGATCGCCGTCACGCGGCAGTTGGTCACCGACCGCACACCACGACTGCTGGACGCCTACGACGACGGAACCTGGGTCGCAGGGATCTACGAGGAGATCTCCGGTCGCCTTCCGGCCCAGCCCTGGAAGCCGGATGAACTCGATCGGGTGTTGGCCGCCGTCGCCGAGCTCAGCAGCATCCTGACTCCCTCGCCGATCGACCCGGCTCTGCTACGGCCACCGCGGCTGGGCGGATGGCAGGCGCTGGCCGATGACAACGACGTGCCGATCGAGCGGCTCCGCGCAGTGGACGCGTGGTCGGCCGACCACCTGGACGAGCTGATAGAGCTCGAAGCGAAAGCGTCGACAGCGCTGGCCGGGAACACGCTGCAACACGGCGACCTGTATGCCTTCAACGTGATGCTGAACGACGAGCGGGTCCACGTCGTCGACTGGCCGCACGCCTGGATCGGCGCGCCGCACTGCGACGTCGTGACGCTGCTGTCCAGCGCCTCGCTGAGCGGGATCGATGCGCAGCACCTCGCAGAGCGACACCCACTCACCCGAGCCGCGAGCGCGGAACAGATCGACGTCATGCTGGCCGCGCACGCCGGATTCCTGCTCCGCATCGTCCTGTCGGTGGGTCCGGAGGCGGACCGGAACCTGATCGCGATGATGACGGCGCTGGGGTTGGCCTCCGCTCGGTGGCTGCGAAGCAGGCTGTCACCGTGAACGGGTCGCTGTCGCACCGCACTCCCGGAGTCGGGCCAGAGCGCCCCACGCCCGCGGCTCCGTCCTGGGAAACCGCTAGGCGTGGGACGCTCCACCGACCGCCGGACTTCGTCAGCAGTGCGGCAGCACGTCCGTGTCGTGCGCGAAGCCCCACTCGTCGAGGTAGACGTCGTTCACCCACACGCCGCGGTGGCCGGCGTCGTCGTCGGTCAACAGCCAGACCGCGCTGGTCCGATCGGTTTCCTTGCCGTGGTACGGAGTGCCGACCGTCCAGCAGTAGAAGTAGTTGGAGCCGCTGTGCAGCTCCCCGGCGTGGCTCGAAGCGTTGGGGTCGGTCGACCAATGAGTCCACTGATTGATGACCGTCGTCAGATGGGTCTTGCCATAGGCCGGCTCCGCCGGGGCGGCGGACGCGGCCGACGCGGTCGCCGTCCCCAGAACACCCAGGCCAAGCGCCGACGCCGCGGTGGTCACGCCGAGCTTGAAGCTGTTCCTCTTACTGATATGCACAGATGGTTCCCCTCTTGGTGAGAACCCGGGCATACGCCCGAGTCCGATTGGCACCGAATCCGCTCGGCGCCTCCCACGGCTATCTGCAACGCCGGAACCGGGCTGAGGGACACGCGGTTTCACCATGACAAGTGCTGGCGACAGCCGCCCCTTCGCGGAATCCCCGATACGCACAGAACCTTCCGGTCCGCCAAGTCGTCTGGTGGGTGTGACAAGCACACCGAGCACCGAAGTCGCTCGCCGGGCGGGCGGCCGGGGGCGGGCTGATCCGCCGGACCGGATCGACGACGGCCAGACCGACGCGGCCGCCCTGGACGCCGACTTCACCGCCTTCGTGGCGGCGAACGGTGCCAAGCTCCTCCGGCTCGCGGAGCTGATGACCGGCGACCCGCACCGGGCCGCCGATCTGACGCAGACCGCGCTGGAGCGCGCCTACCTGCGCTGGCGGAGCATCGACAGCGACCCGCTGGCCTACGTCCGGCGGATCATCGTCAACTCCTACCGCGATTGGTGGCGGCTGCGGCGCAACCGCGAACGCCCGACGGATCAGCCTCCGGACCGGCCGATCCCCTACGACCTCGCGGACCGCCAGGCCCAGGAGGCCGTGGTCCGCCAGGCACTGCACGCGCTGACCCGGCGGGAGCGCCAGGTCGTGGTGCTGAGGTACTACGCCGACCTGAGCGAGGCGGCCATCGCCCAGGAGCTGCGCATAGCGCCCGGAACCGTGAAAAGCACCCTGTCGCGGGCCCTCGGCCGGCTGCGCGGCCTGCCGGCCCTGGCCGAGCACAAGAATTCTTGAGAAGGGAAGCATCACCCATGGACGAGTTCGAAGATCGAATCAGTGGTCTGCTGCGCGGTGGCGGCGCCGAGCGCCCACCCTCCGCGCACAGCATCATCGCCGGCGCCCGCAGGCGCCGCGTCCGGCACCGGGCGACCGGAGCCGGCACCACGTTGGCGGTGCTCGGCATCGCGGCGGGCGCCGTGTCCCTCACCGGCAACGGTGCGAACGCGAGCAGCCACCCGGCCACCTCGGCCGGCGCCGCCAAGCCGGGCACCAAGAGCCCGGCGCCGACGTCCGCGACCACGCCCGTCAACCCCAACGCCTGCTCGGCCGCGCTGCCGAACCAGAACCGCACGGTCGACACTCCGGAGCAAACCTGGGTCACGCTTGCCTCCGGGACCACGGCGGGCAAGGCCTGGGTCCAGCGGTTCTACTACATCGGCGACGGCCTGACCTGGGCCAAGGCCCATCCCGACATCATCCCGCCGCAATCGGCCGAGGGCTACAGCCACCGTCCGGCGGCGCGGCTCGACAACGGGCCGGGAATCGCCGACGGCTTCCAGGACGTGGTCTATCCCGACCCGGGACTGGGCAACCCGGACCCCGCCGAGTTCCTCGACGCGCTGACCTACACGATCATGGGGCCCATCGCCGTGAAGTACGGCACCGTGCCGAAGAACTGGGACCACCTGTGCCTGGAGTTCAAGGACCACGCGGTGACCTACCCGACGATCAAGGTGCAGGGCGGCATCCCCTACGTCGTCTTCCCGCTGACCATCGCCGACCTGCCGGACGCGATCTACGCGTACGACGCGAACGGCAAGACCGTCGCCAAGCGAGTCATGGCGAAGGGGATCCCGATGTTGAACCTGTCGCCCACCGGCGGACCGCTCACACCGCAGAACTGAGGCCGCGGGAGACCCGCTCCGGTCCTGGCCGAAAGCGGATTCAAATCCCTGCGGAAAAGTGGGCGAGCACCTGTCCAGAATTGGGCCTTGAGCGCCACCGGCGCCACCTTCACCGCACTCCCACCGTGCCTGCGGAACACCCGGCCACGCACGCTCCGGCAGGGGCTCACGCGACCGCTCACGCCGTCACGATACCAGCTCTGACCTGGTCTTTTGTCACTCTCGCGGCTAGACTTCGAGCCATCACCGGCTGCCAGGGAGGGTGCACTGTGACCATCGGTCGATCCAGCTACGACGCAAGCCACATCACCGTTTTGTCGGGCGAGGAAGCTGTTCGCAAACGCCCGGGATTGTATATCGGATCGACCGGCGAACGCGGGCTTCAGAACATGGTCTCCGAAGCCATCGATCGTGCGGCGACCGAAGTCCTGGCAGGCCGCGCCACGCGCGTCGACGTCACGCTCACCGCCGACGGCGGCGTCCGTGTCACGCATGACGCCGTGGACGGTCGTGTCGGGGCTATTGAGGATGACCGGCTCGGCGAGGAGCTGAGCATCGTGGACTACGGCGCCAGAGGCGGGGACCGCCACACTTTGGGCTACGCCTCTGGCGCGCTGGGGATCTCCGTCGTCAATGCTCTGTCTAGCCGGCTGACCACCCAGGTATGGCAGGACGATTCCGAGTGGGTCCGGGAGTACGAGCGCGGCATCGCCATCACCCAACCGGAGGAACCAACCGGTAGCACAGGCTCAGACCGCACCAGTCCGCGTCCGAACGGCACAGCCATAACGTTCCGGCCCGATAGCGAGATCTTCGAGACAACCCACACTCCGATCGAACCTCTGACCAAGCGTTTCAGAACCCTGGCATTCCTCTACCGCGACCTGGACATCACCCTGACCGACGAGCGCGATTCGGAACAGCCGCAGTCCGAGCGGTTTTGGTCTCGTCATGGAGCCCGCGACTTCGTCGCCTTCCTGGACGGCCTCCCGCTCGATTCACCGGAGGCAGACGTCTTCGGCTTCGTCGAGGACGACGAGCGGATGGCGGGATCCGTCGAAGTCGCCCTCCGGTGGCACGCCGGCCCGGACCACCTCGTCCGCAGCTTCGCCAACTCCCGGCCGACCTCGGGCGGTGGAACTCACGAGATCGGGTTCCGGCGCGGCGTCGCGGCCGCGATCAACGCCTACGCGCGAGGCCACCAACTCCTCGCACACTCCGAAGCCGACCTCGGCTTCGCCCAGATCGGCGAGGGACTCACCGCCATCGTTTCGGTCAAGATAGACCGACCTGTATACGAGGGCTGTGTCCGCGATGTCCTCGGCACCGGCCCGGTACTGGCCTGTGTGCAGGAGGCCGTGGACGAACACCTCAGCAGATGGTTGAAGGAGCATCCCGACCAAGCCCACGCCATCGTCGACAGAATCACGCGCGGAGCCCGCCAGACGGGCTGACCGACAGACTGACCGACAGGCTGACCAACAGGCGACTCAGCAACGCAGGTGCTGCCTCGACAACAGCTCGCGCCACCGCCGCGAGCGTGCCCGGTCCCCCGAATGGCGGGCTGCGCGCGAGGAACCGGGCCCGGCACGCCGACGATGGCCGGTGGACCGCGGTCCACCTGCCGAATGCCTGCTGAGAAGTGCCGAGAGGCAAGGAGCCGACCATGGCGGCCACCACCATCACCACCACGACCGCAAGCACCACGACCACCAGCACCACGACCACAGGCAACACGATCACCACCCAGACGGCCATGACGCTGGCCGCCATCGCGCCCACCGGGGCGGCCCCGCGGCCGTCCGGGGAGACCCTCCAGGCGCAGACCGCACGGGTCCGCGCCGGTGTCGCCCGGCAGCTGGAGACCCACACCACCTGGCAGCTGAAGTGGCTCGCGCTGAGCCCGGACAACGCGAACATGGCCTACATCGCGGTGAACAAGGCGCCCGGGCCGGACCAGGTCGCGGTGGTGATCCGCGGCACCACGGCGAACCTGCTGGACGTCATGGAGGACTTCGACGTCAGCACCGTGGTGCCGTTCACCGCCAGCGGGTCGACCACGCCGATCTCCGTGTCCAAGGGCGCCATGACGGCCTTCACCGAGGTCGTCAACATGCGGCCGGCCGTCCCGCAGGGGCAGGATCGCAGCAATCTGATGCAGGCGCTGGCCGAGCTGCTGTCCACGCTGAATCCGCAACCCGGGGTGTTCGTCATCGGCCACAGCCTCGGCGGCTGCGTCGCCAGCATGGTGGCGCTGTATCTGAAGGCGCTCCCCTGGGAGAACAAGCCGGAGATCGGCGTCCTCACCTTCGCCGCGCCGACGGCCGGCCTGGCCGACTTCGCCCGGTTCTTCAACCGGCAGAAGTGGCTCCAGAGCGTGCGTTGCGCCAACGTCTACGACCTGGTCCCCCAGGCCTGGGCCAGCCTGCACAACGTTCTGGACGACCCCCACAACGACCACAAGCCCTGGTATCCGCAGGGGAACAAGGTGAACGGCGAGCTCAAGATGCTCATCCGGGCGCTGGAACGCCTCCCCGGATACAACAAGTACCACCAGCCGTGCACCGGGGAGCAGGTCGTGCTCCTGAACACCAAGTACGAGATGTACAACAGCAGCCTGGTCAACGACACCGTCGAGGACTTCATGGCCCAGGTGGCCTACCAGCACGCCAACACCACCTATCTGGAGCTGCTGGGCGCCGGCGTCCAACTCGACGAACCTCCGCGAGTGAACGCGCTGACTCCCGACGACGGCGGCCCGACGGTGTCGCTCGTCATCAGCGGCAGCGGCTTCGCGAAGTTCGATCCGCAGAACACCTCGGTCGACTTCGGCCTCATCGCCTGCGACCCGGCCGCGGTCTCGATCCCGAACGACACCCAGATCATCGTCACCGACGTCCCGGCGGGCTTCGGGATCGTCGACGTCCAGGTCACCAATCCGCTGGGCACCTCCGGCGCGAGCCCGGCCTCCCAGTTCGCCTACGACGGCCCGGAGCCGGTGACCGTCACCTTCATCGAACCGGCCGAGGCCGAGACCGGCTCCACGATCGTCATCTCCGGCGCGGGCTTCACCGAGAACGCCGACGTGTACTTCGGCAAGAAGAAGTCGCCGAACGTCGAGCTCGTGCCGCCGCCCCCGCCGTTCCCGCCCTACCCGCCGGTGCTGGTGGCGACCATCCCCAAGTCCGGCAAGACGCCGAAGCACGTCGCCGGGACCACCGTGGACGTGACGGTCGCGGCCAACGGGTACTCGTCGCCGACGAGTCCGTACGACGAGTTCACGTACACCGGCTGAGGCTGAACGCCGGCCGGGTCGAACCAGGGCTCGGCCATCACCACAAGGAGCGCGCGTCCACCATCTGCGCGACCAAGATCCGAGCCCTGGGCCCGCTTCGGCCCAGGGCTTCGGCCAATGCGTCGTCGTAGCTTGCGAACTTGGGCCCTTCGTGGATCGGGAAGGCTCGATCTGGCTGGCTGTGCACGAAATACAGGCCGTTGTGCTGCTCGCAACCGCTCGGATTCCGCTCGCGCACCAGTCCGGTCGGCGACCACTCCCGCAGCACTTGGCCGTCGGCCACGACCGCCTGTTTCTCCAGCCAGTACAAGCACGACCGCGGATTGGTGAAGGTCTCCCACACCGGCTCGTCGTCGGCGAACCCCCAACCCTGATCCGGACCGGTCGGGGCGGTCCAGGACCGGCTGAGCCGGTCCTGGTTCACGAAGAACCACTGAGTGGCGGCCTCATCGACGTCGAACGGATCCAGCCAGTCGGCGGTCGGGAAGTCGTAGCCGACGACGGTGCCCGGGAACTGCTCAGCCATTGCTGCCGTACGTCGCGAGCTGGTCCGCGACGAACGGAGAGACCGCCGACGTACCGCCGAAGACGGTGAACGCGGTGATCGCCCCGATCGGGTTGTCCTTCCGGGACCAGTCGACGCGCCACTCGTTGAGCTTGTCCACGACCACCTTCGGAAGATAGGCCGGCTCGGTGAGCAGCACCGCGCTGCCGGTCGACGCCGCGTAGGCACCGCCGGTCAGGGCGTCGGCGAACGCCTCGCCCGAGGCCACGCCGATCGGGCCGCCGTGCCACGTCACGGTCGCGACGGCGAGCGCCGTTCCATACCGGTCCTTGCCGGCGAGCTGCGGCGCGCACCCGACCTTGTTGCCCCACTCGCGCTGCTTCCACAGCCAGGACAGGGCATCGGCGGCAGGCCCTCCGACGGCCCAGAGCGTGCAGGGCGCGGGCTGGTGCTGGTAGTACTGCGAGTTCTGCTCAAGATAGGCGCGCGTCCCGGCGTCGCTGAACGTGTTGCCGCTGCTGAGCAGGATCGCCGCCGGAGGAGCGCCGGTCACCACCGACGGGATGCCGCGGTCCCCCATGGTCACCGCCAGCGGCCCGGCGGCCAGCGCGTCGGCGTAGTCCAGGCCGGTCGCGATGACGATGTACTTGGGGCGTCCCAGTCCTCTGATGGCGATGTCGAGCGCGGTGCCGTAGCGGTCGGCCCCGGCGAACCGCTGGACCTGGTAGCCGTCCGCGGTCAGCGCGTCGGTGACGGACGGCGCCACGGCCGCGGGACCGCCGAGCACATAGATGGTCTTGCCCGAGCGGGGGCCGAGGAGACGCTCGATCTCGGTCTTGGTCACCGGCGTCAGCGAGCCGGGCTCCGTCAGCAGCAGCGGGCCCTTTTTGTAGGCGGCGAGCGGCACGCCCGCCAACGCGTCGGCGAAGGCGTCCCCGCGCGCCAGGACCACGCTCTCGGCGACGGGCTTGTCAGGGAGGTCCGGGCCCCCGGCGGTCTGCCATCGGGCTTGGGAGATGACGGCGCTGGTCTGATAGCGGTCGTCGCCGCCGAGGCGGTTGACGAAGGACGGCGCGGTCGAGCTGTATGCGGTGGGGCTGGCGGAAGTGGGTGTGGCTGTGGACGCGGCCGTGGGCGTGGGCGTGGCGGCCGCCGGCAACGCCGCCGACACGGACGCCAGCAGAGCGCCGACGAGCACTCCGGACCGCCAATGCAGGAGACGCATTGCCACACCTTTCACTGATTCCGGACCTGGAGCGACCAGGGAGACCGGAGGTCACCCTAGTCAGCACTGCGATCAAGGACATCTAGCGAATGACGTAGCGGTCGCGTATGCACAAGACCGCCGCCGGTCCTGACCCGACCGGCGGCGGTCTTGAGTGCCGGTCGCCGTCAGCGGCGCCCGGAGTTCCGAAGGCTCGGCTCAGCTCAGCTCAGCTCAGTTCGGCTCAGCTCAGTTCGGCTCAGCTCGGCTCGACTCAGTTCGGTTCAGTTCAGTTCGGCTCAGCTCTTGGCGGGACCGATCAGCCCCAGCAGTCCGTGCGCCTCGTGGTTGATCCCGGCTGCGAACCACAGATTGTCGGTGCCGCCGTTGGCCGCCGTCCCGGGCAGCAGGCCCCACAGGCCGTCGATGACCAGCGGCTTGCCGTCGGTTCCCCGCAGCGGGCCCTGGAAGCGACCCCGGTTGTCGAAGGCGTTGACGCGGCCGTCGCCGAAGTTGCCGACGAGGATGTCGCCCGCGAACTTGCCGAAGGACGCCGGCGCGACGGTGATCGCCCACGGCGCGTTGAGGGGGCCGCAGCTGGCGAACCGCTGCCGGTGCTGGCCGAAGTCGGTGTAGACGTCGACGAAGCCCAGGCCGGGGCCGTCCACCTCGTCGTGCTTCTCCGCGTCCTGCTTCGCGTAGGAGACGTAGACCGCGTCGCCGACCACCGCGACGTTGAACGGCGCGAACCCGGCGGGCAGCGTCGGGTCGGTGAAGAAGGTCGACGGCAGCGGCAGGCGGTGGAAGCCGGAGTCGAACACGTCGACGCGCCCGTTGCGGAAGTCGGCCGCGAGCAGGAAGGAGCCCAGCGGCGTCTTCCACAAAGCCAGACCCTTGTAGACGGCGTTGTCCCCCTGCGCGACGGTCACCGCGCTGGCGGTGTCCACCTGCGGGTTCCAGGCGGTGATGGCGCCGTTCTCACTGTCGAAGATGAAGAAGGCCGGGCCGGACTTGCCGTTCTCCGTGACGACGAAGTTCCCCGCGTCCGCCGGGTCGTGGAACACCTGCCCGGTCGGCACCCCGCCGGGAATCGCGATCGTGGCGTTGCCACCCGGCGACACCTTCGCCACGCCCCCACCAGCCGGCGTGGAGTACAGCGTGGTGGCGTCGGCGCCATTGTCCGAAACCCACACCGGCGTCGCCGGCCCGTGCGCCAACCCCCACGGGTTCACCAGCGCCGGATCGGTGAGCGCCGCCATCCCGGGCACGTCCGACACCAGATTGGTCTGCACGAAAGCCATGCGCTGCTCACGCGCGGACGCCGAGGGCCCCAGCCCCACTCCGGCCACCGCCAACATCCCGGCCAAGACTCCAGCCGCGCCCCGCGTACTCGGTCGTCTCACTGCACCCACCTCTCTGACTCCTTACGGCGACGCCCGTTCGGACACCACCAGGCCGAAACGGCGGCCACCGGAACTCGGTTCGACTGTCACACGCGCCCCGCGCGTCGCCCTCGCCTCAGGAAGGGAACTGGAACACCGCGGTCGCGTTCAGCCCACGGTCATCCGGCGGCGGCGTACTCCCCACCGGGTAGCTCGCAAAGTTCACATCAACAGGCCGGATATCAGCACTCGTACCGGCAGGCACCACAGCATCGAGAAGATCCGTCACATCCGAGTACACGGCCACCGGCTCATCGGTGTAGTTGGCCACACTCGCCGCCGTCATCCCCGCAACCTGGAAATCCGTCCCGATCGGCTGCCCATTCCCGGTGAAGACCACACACCCCCGCCCCGTCCGCCCAGGCCCGGTGAACAACGCGACATCCCCGATCCCCAACCGCGCCAACATCTCCGCCGCGACCTCGGCCTCCTCGGCCGTGCCGCAGCCGGCCGTATAGCCGTTGTTGTGCTGCTCAGTCCATTCGCCGGCCTGAGCGGCGCGAGCAGCGCCCGCAGCACCCACAGCCCCGCCGGCCTGCACCAGGAGCAGCCCCGCAGCGGCAGCAGCAACAAGGGAGACGGTCCGGGCGCCGAAACGGCGCCAGTGATGGCGACGGTGCACGATATGCCTGCCTCGGGTCGATTTGGCGGTCGACCTCAGGCTGTCAGCGAGGACCCCGGACGATCAAGAAGCGACACACGCGTCAGCAGGCTGATTACGCCGAATGGGTTCAAAGAGCGGCTTTCTCCAGCTCCTCAGTCCAGCAACTTCGAAAGCTGACCCCCATACCCTCCCGGCAAGTTCATCTCGCTCCGCAACTCGGCGAGAAAGGCCGCGTTCTCGCTCGCTGTCAGCGCGTCGAGGGTGACGGCGCTCAGCCCCTGGGTGACCTCCGCTGTCAGTTTCGGGATCGGCGGCCCGCTCATCATCACCGGTGACGGCATCGTCGACGCCGTCGCCCCGGACCGGCGCGAACGCACCGCCCGCCGCCCCCGCTCGAACAACGGCAGCCTCGGCCGCAGCTCCTCCCCCGTCGGCTGGATCTCGTCCAGCGCCAGGCGCCAGTTCGGTCCGCTCGCGTTGTTCCCGCGCGCGGCTGCCACCGCTGGGAGCAGCGGTGCCACTTCGCTCATCAACGCCTGCGGCTTCGCGGCCAGTGTCGACAGGGCCTTCGCCACCAGGGCCGTCGCGTCGGCCAGGGCGAGGTTGCCGACGGCCGGGTCCGGGTCGTCGCGGGCGAGGTCCACCGCGTGGGTGGGTGGGATTCCCGGTACGTCGGTCTCCAGGGCGGTGCCTGCCGATGGGCGCAGTGTCTTCATCAGCGGTGTCCTGCCGTAGCGCGGGGCGCCGTCGATCACCACCACGGCGACGTCCTCGTCGGTCGCGTCGATCAGCGTCAGGTAGGGGTCGCCCGTGGTGCCGGTCACTGCTGTGATGTCGGCTTTGTATCCGGCGGTCAGTGTGCCGAGGGCGTGGTCCCAGCGCAGGATCTTCGCAGCATCGCAGGTGGCCATCGCGACCAGGTCGGTGGCGGTGAACACGGCGCCGGCCGCGGTGTTGGCCAGGTGGGCGGCTTTCAGTTCGCCGAGCAAGCCTTTGCTGCCGGACACCGACCAGTCCGAGCCGAGTCCGAGGGTCAGGCCGGCCTTCTTGGCCGCCGCGATGTCCGCGGTGCCGCCGTACAGCAGCAGGTTCGACAGGGGCGACCAGACCATGGCGGCGCCGCCATCGGCCATCCGGGTGAAGTCGTCGGCCTGCAACGCGGTGCAGTGAATCCCGACCAGGTTCTCGGTGATGGCCCACTTTCCCGGGTCGTATTCCAGTGCCAGGAAGTGTTCGCGCGCGGCGGCGTCCACGCCCTCGGCGAGGTGCAGCAGCAGCCGCTTGCCCTGGTTCAGGCGAGCCAGGAAGCGCTGTGCGTCGGCGGCTTCGACATCCGCTATGCGCGAGGCCGCCTCCGGCAGCGCGGGGTCGTCGGTCGCCTCGACCGTGCGAACCACTCCGCGGTACAGGCGACGCGCGCCTGCGTCGCTGAACAGTGCGATGCCCTGGCTGGTGGTGGTCCCGTTGATCAGCGCCTTGGCCTCGACGTACCGCACCACGGCGGGCATCAGCTCGGCGCTCTGCCCCAGAACGGTCATGGGGCCGGTGACCAGCCGGTGGTAGTCAGGGTTCGATGATCCGCCCCACTGCCCGCGGTTGCCGTACTTCTTCGGGACCTGCCACAGCGGCAGGACGTTGTACGGCAGGTGGTTGTGCAGCTCGATGAGGCCGGGGAACAGGGTGGCCCCGGTGTCGACGACGGCGAGGTCCCGACAGGACTCCGGCGGCGGGGCCGAGGCCGGCAGCACCGCGGTGATCAGGCCGTTCTCGACGTAGACGACGCCGTCGGCGATGACCGTCCGGGCCGCGTCCATCGTGACGATCCGCCCGCGCAGTGCGAATCGCGGTCCGGTCGGCACGTTCACCGAAGCCGCCGAAGCCACGGAAGCCGTCGAATCAGTCGCTCGCATGGCACTTCACGCTCCTCGCCTCGCCGTCCCCCAGCCGTCCCCTCGCCGCATGTCGGCGGCAGCCGTACTCTACCCGCAGGGACGACAAATGGATTGTTACGGGCATAAAACCCAATCGGCACCAGGAGCGTTCTCATGACGCAGGACTTCGATCCCGGATATCCCGCCCCCTACGCCGCACTGGCCGCGTCCTACCCGGGCCCGGACGTGTTCCCGCCGGCCGACTTCCGCATCGAGTGGGGGCCGATCTTCCACCGCGGGCGCCTCGACGGCTCCGCCAAGGTTCTGGTCATCGGCCAGGACCCGGCGCAGCACGAGAGCATCGCCCGCCGCATCCTGATCGGCACCGCCGGGCACCGGTTCCAGGGCTTCCTGGCCAAGCTGGGCATCACGTCCAGCTACGCGATGATCAACACGTACCTGTACTCGGTGTACGGCCAGGGCGGCGGCAACAAGCACGCCCACGACCCGGCGATCGCCGCGTACCGGAACCAGTGGCTGGACACGCTGGTCGCGAACAGCTCGATCGACGCCGTGATAGCGCTGGGCAGCCTCGCCGACACCGCGTACCAGACCTGGCACAGCACCCCCACCGGCGAGCAGTACACCGGCGCGTACCGCCACATCCTGCATCCGACCTATCCGGACAGCGCCGCCGCGTCCACCGGCACGCCGGCCGCCGAGCTGATGACCAAGATGTTGACCGACTGGAACGCCGGCCTGGACGCACTCCATCCGGCCATCACCAACCCGGACACGCCCACGCCGCTCGTCCACTACGGCACGGCAATGGCGCCGACGGATCTGGCCGACATCCCGTCCGCCGATCTGCCCGCCGGCTGTCCGGCGTGGATGCGCTCGGCCGAGCCGTGGGCGCAGCGGACCGGGGCCAACGCGGCCGACAAGCGCGCGACGATCACGGTGAGCATCCCGGTGGACGAGCGGCCGTTCTGAGCACGCGACGGCACGATCAGCACGCAGTCGCACGCGCCCGATCAGCACGCAACACACCAACAACAAAGGAAGCATCCGGCTCCGGCCGGGTGCTTCCTCGCATCCCTTGTCCCGTCACAGATTCCCGAGATCCGCCTTCAGCATCGCGACGTCGATCCCGCCGATCTTCCCGGCCTTCTGGTACTCCTCGGACAGGATGACCCACGCCTCGTCGCCGTACACCGACCACCAGTCCCACGTCATCTTCTGCACCGCGCCCCACGTGACGCAGTACATGAACTGCTCGTCGTAGCCCAGCAGCGGCACCGCGTGCCCGCCCTTGATCGGCTGGCTCTGCCAGTCCGGTACCAGCGCCCAGGGCTGCTCGTCAGCGAACTGCGATTCGGCGTTCCCCGGGACCTGGATGCCGACATACACGCCGCCGAAGTAGGCGATCGCCTGTTTGAGGCCTTCCAGCGAGTGGACGTTGACCGGCGCGTAGCCGACGATCCTCGTCTCCCACAGCCCGTCCCGCATCCAGTCCTGGAGCACCCGCGACTCGACGAGCCCGCTGTCCTTGCCGCGGCTCAGTTTCAGGTACTGCGCGATGACGTCGGCGTCGGCCGGTACCGGCAGGTCGATGCCGGTCTGCGCGTTCCACGCCTGGATCATGTGGGCGGCGGCGGCCATGGTGCAGTCGCCGTACTGGTCGTTCCCGTCCATCGGAAATCCCTCGGTCACCGGCCCGGCATGGTCCACCTTGTCCGGCGCCTTCGGGAGCGGCGCCGTCGCGTAGCAGTGCATGTCCTTCAGTGCCACCGGAAACTGAGGCTTGAGCTTCCCCATCATGCCGACTGTTCGGCTCATGATCACTCCTCCTCATCGATCGGGTCCGAGCGGGCCCGATCCGACCCGGCAGCTCGACGCCGGATCATGGATCCGCTCTCAATTCCACCGCTGAAGCCGGGACCGGGCCCAACCGTTAGGCCATTCGGTCGACGGAGGCCGCTGCGAGCCCGGTGCGATCCCGATGCGGTCCCGGTGCGGTCTCGGTGCGATCCCGGTGCCGCCCCGATGCCGCCCCGATATGCCCCCACGATGCGGCTCCCGGATACAACCCCCAACGCGCCCTCGGCGAAACCGCCGTCCCCACCCTGTCTCAACACCCTCAAACACCAACCGGTCCCCACCACCCCGCGCCCCGAGACCGCCACCATCCGCCTCACCGCGTTCCACATCCCCGCGATCTTCACGCACCCAACAATATGATCCAAAAGAACAACCTCGCGTTCATGAACGCGCACTATGCTTTGTCCATGTCCAGGCTCCCCGGCTTAGACGGCCCGTACCAGCTGGACGCCGCCCGGATGGAGCGCATCACGGGCGTCGAGACGGCCCGCTCCGCCGAGTCGGTCCAGGACTTCGCCGAGGCGTTGCAGCGCACCCTGCTGCCGACGGCCTCGCCGCACTTGGACGGCGCGCAGATCGCCTTCCGCTACCTGCCCAGCAACGACGTGACGGCCGTCGGCGGGGACTGGTTCGACGCCCTGGCGTTGCCCGGCAAGCGCATCGCGCTGGTCGTCGGCGACGTCATGGGGCACGGCGTCGCCTCGGCGGCGATCATGGGCCAGCTGCGGACCGCGGTGCAGACGCTGGCCCATCTGGGCCTGCCGCCGGACGAAGTGCTGTGGCAGCTGGACGAGTGCGCGCGCCGGCTGTCCGACACCCACCTGGCCACCTGCCTGTACGGGATCTACGACCGCGTGACCCGCGTGTTCTCCGTCGCCAACGCCGGCCACATACCGCCGATCCTGGCGGTCCCCGGCCGGCGCGCGACCCTGGCGGACATCCCCTGCGGCATCCCGATCGGCGTCGGCGGCCACAGCTTCGAGACCGTGCAGCTGCGCATCCCGGACGGCACCACGCTGGTGCTGTGCACCGACGGCCTGGTCGAGACCCGGTCCCGGGAGGTCGGCGACGGGCTGCGGGCGCTGTGCACCCTGGTCACCGGCGTCCGGTCGCCGCTGGAGCAGGCGTGCGACGCGGTGGTGCGGGTGCTGACGACGGCGCCCCGGGACGACGACGCCGCCCTGGTCATGGCCTCCTTCTCCGGCATCCCGGAGGACCAGGTGGCCAGCTGGTCGCTGGAACCGGTGCCGCAGGCCGCCGGGCAGGCCCGCCGCCTGGTCCGCCGCCGGCTGGCGGACTGGGGCCTGGTCCGGCTGTCCGCGGCGGCCGAGGCGCTGGTCGGCGAACTCGTCGCCAACACGTGCGGCTACGCTTCCCGGCCGGTCACCGTCCGGCTGATCCGCACCGGCAACCTGACGTGCGAGGTCTACGACGACGCGCACAAACTCCCGGCGAGGAAGTA
Source organism: Catenulispora yoronensis (assembly GCF_039531695.1). Classification (NCBI taxonomy): domain Bacteria; kingdom Bacillati; phylum Actinomycetota; class Actinomycetes; order Catenulisporales; family Catenulisporaceae; genus Catenulispora; species Catenulispora yoronensis. The sequence goes on along the minus strand of NZ_BAAAQN010000009.1, from coordinate 125,263 downwards.
CCCTGACACGCTCAGCGAGTCCGGGCGCGGCCTCGGCATCGTCGCCGCGCTGGCGGACCGCTGGGGGTACAGCCGGACCGACGACGGCAAGGTGGTCTGGTTCGAACTCGACGGCGCCGGCCCGGCCGACGGCGACCGCCCGAGCCTCAGCAGCGGCGGCCGCGAGCAGTGAGGACGGCAATGACGGAAGAGTGGGTCCCGGCCGAGGTGGACATCCACCGGCCCAGCATCGCGCGCATCTACGACTATCACCTGGGGGGCACGCACAACTTCCCGGCCGACCGCGAGGCGGCCGCGAAGGTGGTGGCCTCGATGCCCGAGCTGCCCGCGGTGCTGCGTGTGAACCGGGATTTCCTGGGCCGCTGCGTGCAGTTCCTGGCCGACGCCGGCGTCCGCTACTTCCTCGACCTCGGGTCCGGCATCCCGACGAACGGCAACGTCCACGAGATCGCCCAGGCCGTGGATCCCACCGCCCGCGTGGTGTACGTGGACAACGACCCGACCGCCGTCGGCCATGCCCGCAAGATCCTGGAGGGCAACGACCGCACCGCGGTGCTCAACGCCGATCTCCGCGACCCGAAGGCGATCCTGGACGACCCCGAGGTCCAGCGCCTGCTCCTGCTGGACCTCGGCGAGCCGATCGCGATCCTGATGAGCGCCGTTCTGCACTTCGTCCCGGACGACGACGAGGCCGGCGCGCTGGTCGCCGCCTACCGCGACGCCATGCCGCCGGGAAGCTTCCTCGCGATCTCGCACGCCGCCGACACGTCGGAGAACACCGAGCGGATAGACACGGCCGTCGAGACCTACACCCGGACCGTCGCCCCGCTGAAGCTTCGGACCCGGCAGCAGGTCGCGGACTTCCTGGACGGACTGGAGATCGTCGAGCCCGGCGTGGTGCCGTGCGAGCTGTGGCGGACGGACGCGCCGGACGGCAGGACGCTGCCTCAGATCTGCGGCGTCGGGCGGAAGCCGGTGGAGGTCTAGCTCGGCGAACCTGCCAACCGCCAAGACGCCAAGACACCAAGACACTAAGACGCCTGTGAGCCCCCTGCGAAAGCCAGGGGCTCACAGGCTGTCAGAGCCGCCTCCGGCACCGAGACGCCAGGCGACCGCCGGTCTCAGTGGCTACGTCAGCGTGACGGTGACAGGACCGGCAAGCACCGTATAGCCGTCGTTGCTGAAGTAATAGACCTTGTACGTCCCCGCCCCATAGTTGGCGGTGAACGTGGCCGTCCCGCTGGTCCCCGGCGTGTACTGCCACGCCGTGGAGCTCTGCACGCCCGGCGTGTCGCTCGGCTTGTAGAAGCCGATCCAGTTCTTCGCGCTGTTCGTGGCCGCCGGGGTGCTGTACGAGAAGGTGATCTGCGAGCCGTTCGCCACGCTCGGCGTGCCAGTCGTCAGCGTCGAGACGCTCGTGTTCTGGCCCCACGCGTCGTTCACCGTCGCCGCGTACGCGTCGTTGTTCGTCAGCGGAGCCAGGCCGAGCGCCCGGTCGACTGTACGCAGCAGGCCGTACTGGTCGGTGCGCTGCGAGCTGGTGTATCCGGCCTTCACCGTGTTCTGCGATCCGAGCAGCAGCGTCGGGATCCGGTTCGGGTAGTTCGGGCCGTAAGCCTTGGTCGCGCCCTCGTCCCAGGTGAGGATCAGCAGCGACTTCTGCTGTGTCCAGGCCGGGGAGTTGAAGATCGTCGGCAGCGTGGCCTTCAGCCAGTTGTCGCCGGCGGTGATGCCGCAGGACTCCATGTCGTCGCAGTCGTCCGGCTCGAACCAGACGAAGTTCGGCGTAGTGGAGGCGGCGGCGAGATCGGTCGTCATCCGGGTGAGCGGCTGATCGTGCTGGGCGCAGTAGCCGGTCGCGGACTTGTCGGACTTGAAGTTCTGGAAGTAGGTGAACGGCACGTCGTCCGGCGCGTAGTAGCCGTGCGAGGAGTAGTCGCAGTTGCCGTTCTCGTTCTCCACGTACGCCTTCCACGTCTTGCCCGCGCTGTCGACGCTGTTGCCGAGGTGCGGGGCGTTGATCGTGGTGGTGCCGACGCTGTTGTCGTGCAGTCCGTACAGGCCGCCGGCGGCCAGCGCGACGTAGTTCGGGTCGGACGGATGGGTGGTGGCGTACGCCTGGCTCAGCGAGGTGCCCTGCGAGAGCAGGCTGTTGATGTAAGGAGCCTTCGACGTGTTGCCGATGATGCCGGAGTAGTCCTCGTTCTCCATGTAGACGACGAAGACATGGTCGAAGCCGGGCACCGAGGACGCCGGAGCGGTCAGCGTCGGCGTCGGCACGCTCGCGCCCACACTCAGCGACACGTCGTCGGCGTAGCCGTCCGTGGTGTCGCCCGCAGTCCAGGTGAAGACCAGATCCACCTTGATGGAGCGGGTCCCGGCCGGGAGCGTCCCGGTCGCCGACCGCTGGAGGAACTCGGTGGTGTTGCCCCGGTCGGTGTTGGTCACCGCGGCGATGTTCGCGGTGCCGACCGTGGCTCCGGCGGCGTTGCGGAAGGTCGCGGTCAGGCCCACGCGGTCGTTCTGGCCCGCATAGCCGCCGAGCCAGCCGCCGAGGGTGAAGGGGACGGTGCCGCCGTCGACGGCTGACGCCGCCGAGGAGACGTCAACGACCTGCGACAGGTCCGAGTTGCCCGTCGCGCCGCCGGTGAAGAACTGCTTCGCCCGGTTGGGCGAACCGGGAGTGGTGGCGGTGGGGTAGCCGTTCGGAGCGCCGTAGCACACAGCGTTCGGCTCCCCCGCGGCGATCGTCCAGCCCGGCATCGTCATGCCGTCCAAGCCGTTCGACGAGCACTGGGCAGCACTCTCGGCGCCGGCGTCGACGAGCAGGTTGCCACTCGTCACGGTCGCCGCGCGGGCCGGCGCGGCCACGGCCACCGACAGGTTTCCGGCGGCCAGCGCCGCCAAGGCGGTCGAGGCGATCAGCGCGCTCCTGCCGCCTCTGGCGGCATGGCGAAGGGACAGATGGAACACAGCGGGATCCTTCCGTTCAGCGTGGGGCGAACGACGGGAGGTTGACAGGAGATCCGGGCCCGATGAACGGATCCACGTCGGCCAGCGAACACGAAGTTGTCTGGCCAACTTTTCTATCGGCACCGTAACCGAGGCAGCCGCGTCCGGCCAGGGTCGCTTCCCGGCTGAAGAAGAATTTCAGACGCGCGACACCGCGCGGGCGCGGTCCCGGCCGCGCAGCGTTCACACCGCGTTCGAAAGGCGCAGGTCAGGGGAAGTGGCCGCGCATGGTCCGCGCGATCGCGTCCGCCGTCGTCGGGCGCAAGGAGTCCGCGGCGCGCCGCAGTGTGTCGACGTCAGTGTCGTGATTAAGGCCACTGATAGTCGTCGTGGCGGTGCCGCGCCGGACATAGACGGTGAAGTCGTTCGGCCGGTCGTCCGCGTGGCTGAACCAGCGGCCGGGGCCGTCCGAAACGCAGTTGGCGGTGCAGGCGGCGGGCGGGCCCTGCGGATCGGACGCGGTCTCCATGGCCGTGGTCAGCACCAGCCAGCGCGTCGCGGGATTCGGGTGCTGCGCGTCCGCCGGCGGGTCATCGGTGGCCAGGATGACGGTGAGATGGCTCCGGTTCTCCATCGGAACCGCGGGGTCGAAGCCGATGAAGGTGTCGACGACATGCCAGCCCGCCAGCGTCGGGACCTCGGCGGGCGCCGGAAGCCGGGCGATCTCGGTGCGGACCTCGTCGTCGTGCCAGACGGTGTGCAGCCTGACGACGCCGACCAGCGCGGTCGCGATCACGAGTGGGACGAGCAGCTGGGTGGTCCGTGGCGCCGCACCCTTCCGCATCAGACCGATGAGAACGAACGTCACCGGTACCGCAAGCGCCGCCGGCCACCACGCAGGTCCGTCCGGCATCCGTCCGTAGCGGACCGGCACCGCCCACAGCAGACCGGCGTAGAACACGCCGACGAGGAGAACGACGACGGCGGACGCGACCAGCGGCCGAGTCGGCGAAGGCAGACAGGCCAGCCAGAACAACGCGCCCGCCAGCAACGCGCCCACGACCAGGCCGGCGACCGTCTGCATGGTGAACTGCGGAGAGCCCAAGTCGGAGCAGCCGTCCTCGGTCCCGAAGCAGCCGTAGGACGACGCCGAGGCCGGCGGCGTCCTCCGGATGAGCAGCGTCCCGACCAGACCGGCGACAAGCCCCGCCACGAGGAGGGAGCCCACCGCCCAATACCGGCTGCCCATCAGGGCCCTCATGAGGTGAGCCAGCCGTTCTGGCTCGCCTTGACCCCGGCCTCGAACCGGCTCCTGGCCCCGAGCCGCTGCATCAGCCGGTTCGCCAGACGTCTGATATGCCTGCTCGACACCCCCAGCCGGCGCGCGATCATCTCGTCCGTGCCGCCCTCGGCCAGGAACCGCAGGACCTCGTTCTCCAGCTCGGACAGCACGACCGCCTCCGGCGCGCGCGAGCCGCGCAGCGGGGTCGCGGACTCCCACATCGTCTCGAACAGCGCGGCCATGAGATCGACGCCGACGTCGTGCAGGACCGCCGCGCTGGCCGTGGCCGAGGACGGATCCAGCGAGACGACGGCGGTCTTGCCGTCCACCACGATCATCTGCAACGGCATCGCGGCCACGGTCCGGATCTCACCGCCGTGCCGCGTCAGCCAGCCCGCGTAGTCCAGGGTCGCCGCGTCGTGGCGGCGGCCGGCCGAGCAGATGTAGCGCATCCGGACGCCGCGGCCGAGCAGCTCGGCGTCCAGCGGCTGACCGGCCGTCGAGGACCGCCGGCCCTGGCCCCCGCCGGGCACCACGGCCAGCACCTCGTGGCCGGCGCCGGCCATGGCCTGTGCCACCCGGTGCCGGACGTCGTCGACCCCGAGCAGCTCGCCGCGCCGCTCGGCGGGCACGCGGTCGGCGTCCTGGAGGATGTCGCCGATCAGGCCGACGAGCACGGCGCGCGAAGTGGTGTGCTGCGCGGCCCGCAACAGCGCCTCGGCCTGGTGCAGGCGCCGCAGCGTCTCCAGGCCGCGCTCCATGCCGAGCGGCTCGGCGGGCACCGGCTCGCCGCGGACGGCGCCGCGCAGCAGCGCCAACTCGGCCAGCTCGGCCAGCGCCTGCTCGACCGCGCTCGCCTCGACGCCGACCCGCCGGGCCAGCTCCGCGACGCCCGCGTCGGGCTCGCGCATCATCGCCAGGTAGACCGACTCGCCCAGTTCGCTGAAGCCGAATGACTCAAGCACAAGAACCCCCGCGCCACGATCCGACAGGCCGCGTCCGATGCGGCACCCCCCGCCGACCGATTCAGTACTCGATGATACGCCCCTTACCGGCGGAACGGCGGTGCTGTCCGCTTCCGGACATGGGCCGCACCGGCCCGACGGGGCGCGCGCGGGGCGTGGCAGGATCCAGCGCACCGCCCCAACCCGCCGACCCCAAGTCGGGGAGGGTTCATGACAGCAGTGAGTGACTTCTGCGCGCTCGACATGCCCAGCGCGCTTGAGCGGACCGAGAATCTGACGCCTCGTGAGCGCGAGGCCCTGCTCCTGCTGGGAGCCGGATACGGAAACGAGCAAATAGCCCGCCGCATGCGGGTCACGGTGCGCACCGCCCGGGCGCACTTGGAACATGTCCAACTGAAGCTCGCCGTCGGCTCCCGCGCGAACGCGATCGTCGTCGGCTGGGCGCTGCACGCGGCCACCTGTCACAAGTGCCAATAGCCCGGACAGGCCCTTTGCTGGTTTGTTCGAGGAGCCGGGCTCAGCACGACATTCACGGGAGGAAGCCCATGGCACAACAACGCAGAATTCTGATTCACCTGATGGCGTTGCTCCTGCTGCTGGTAGGTGTCGGGATGACATCCACCGCGCAGGCGGCGACCAAGGCGGCCGGGCCGGACCAGGCCAGGATCAACCGGGGGATGGCCGTCTCCCAGCGGGTCTCGGCCGCCAAGGATCCCAGGGCCGCGTACGCGGCGCTGAACGCCGCCGACAAGTCCGATCTCGAATACGTCCTCAAGCCGGTCTCGGTGTCGGTCACCAAGACGTCGAACCGTCCGGCCGGCGTCATGCGGCCCGCGTCCTACAACGACTGTTGGGAGGACTACCAGAACATGGTCTACTCCAACGTGGCCGGGAACGCGCTGTACGCCTTCTGGCTGCGCAGCGACATCTGCGCCGCGAACGGGCAGGTCACCGACGTCTGGGTCCCGACCGCCGGCGGCAAGGTGTACCCGGGCTGGACCTACGCCTGGGAGATCAGCCAGGACCCGAAGGCCTGGACGAAGAACGCCGGCTGGGAGGGCCGGTCGGCGATGTCGATCCAGTTCGCCTACTTCTTCGTCGACCACTACAGCTACTGCCTCCAGAACCGCCAGAACGGCGAGTACTACGGCGTGTACGCGAACTCGACGAGCTGTGACGTCAACTCCTGAGCCGCGTCGCGCGCACCCCACCGCGCGACCGGAACCCATTCCCATGAACGCGCTCAAGCACCAGCCCAAGCACCAGGGAGGGACCATGCACGTCTCCATCCACCGGACCGCCGGCGCGCTTCTCGTACTGGCCGGCGGCGTGATCCTCGTCGGTTCGACGACGTTCGCGGCGGCCAGCAGCGGCACGCCTTCGCAGCCGCAGGTGCCGTCGGTCAAGGCCGTGGCCGGCGGCGGGCCCGCCGCCGCGAAGCCGTATGTGGCGACCGCGGCCCAGCAGGCCGCGATCGCCACCGCCACCGCGGACCCCGGCATCAAGCAGCTGCTGGCTTCGCAGAAGTCCCAGGTGTCCGGTTCGAAGGCGACCGACTGGTCGACCGTCGGCTCGGTCGTCGAGCTCACCTTCAGCAGCCCGGTCAGCCTGCCCGCGCACCACCCGGCGGTGTCCTTCGCGGACGCCGACGTCGCCTCGGCCAAGGGCTACCGCACGGTCGACTCCCCGCTGCGGGCCGACGCCGTCGCCGGACTGCTGGTCTACGTCGACGCCCGGACCGGGACCGTCGCCGGCTACCAGCCGCTGGCCGTCCCCGGGGCCAAGACCGTGGTCGTGGCGCCGCCCGGATACACCGGCCCGTGAGCAGCGTCCAGCCCTCCTCAGACCGACCCGGGAAAGGAACCCTTGCCATGACCATGAAGAACGCCGGGCGGACCCGGCAGACCCGGCGGACCCGCCGGATCGCGGCGGCGACCGCGACCGCGCTGGTCCTCGGCACCGCGCTGACGGCGGCGCCGTCGGCCTCGGCGGACATCAACGCGCCGAACGTCGTCAACATCTACTTCGGCGGCGGCGGCAACACCTTCTACAACTACGACTTCCACAGCACCAGCGGCGTGTCGTCCAACATCGACTGGGGCATCGACCTGGTCTTCTCCGGCGGCGGGGCGAACATCCCGGCGCTGCGCAGCGTGGTCAACAAGGCGGGGTTCAACGGCTCCGGCAGCGGCCAGTACGGCTTCATCTCCGACATCGGCCAGTGGGACATGTCGACCGGCGAGAAGCAGGGCAGCGGCTGTACCTGGCCGGACTCGTACCACATGCGGCAGTACGCACGGAACGTGTACTCCAGTTACGACTCGTCCATCGGCTTCTACGTGGTCGCCAGCACGCACAACGACCACTACGAGAACTGCGGCGGCTACTCGGAGGAGGACGAGACCTCCAAGCACGTGTTCTCGGGGGCGTTCCGCAACGCGGGCTACGCCGTCAACGACGACTACTGGGGTCTGAGCAACACCCAGGAGGGCACCGACGCGCACGGCAAGCGCTGGGACAACACCGGTTGGGCCAGCTGGATCCACATGTGACAGGGCTCTGTGACGGGGCGGCCGGTTCCGGCCGCCCCGTCGCGGGCGTCCGACCAGGTCCGAAACGGAGGTCCTCCGAACCGTGCAGATCCCAGCCGCGATCACCGCGGGCGTACTGGCCCTGCTCATGACTCCGGCCGTCCAGGCGGCTCCAGCCCGGAGCTCCGCCGCCGTTCCACCAGCCTCCTGCACCACGCTGCACGACTTGGGCGCGTCGAGCATCGACATCAGCGACGAGATCACCAGCTCGCGCGAGATCCCCGGGCCGCAGATCACGTTCCCGGCCGGCGCCTCCCAAGGGCCGGCCACTTGGTACGTCATCCACCTGCACGCCGCGGTGACCCTGCAACCCGGCGACGCCGGCAGCGGCGCGACCCTCACCGCGGGCACCGACGGCGCCGACGCGTCCCAGGTCGTCTACACGACCGCGGACGGAGGCGGGATCGACTGGGGTGCGACGTCCATCGCCGAGCGGACCCAGACCGGGCATGTGGCGAGCGGCCCCATCGAGGTGGACGTCGCCAACTACATGCGGGACGCGGGCGTCAAGCCGGGCCCGAACCCCATCGCCTTCAAGATCTCGACGTTCGGCGGCGCGAAGGTCGAGCACCTGCGGATCTTCGACGACACGTGCATCGAGAAGACGAACAAGTCCCCCGACCGGGTCCACCTCACGGCACCGGCCACCATCAGCGGTGCGGCGGGCTCGACGCTGACCGTCCCCCTGACGGTCCACAACGACGGGACCGGAACGGTCAAGGACGTCTCGCTGACGGTCTCCTCCACCGATCCCGACGTGACGATCGAGGACGGCGGCGTGGTGCGGGTCCCGCAACTGGTCACCGAGTCGGCGGCCGATCTCAAGCTGCTGGCCCGCACGCCCGGTGCCCACACCGTGCACGTCACCGTGAGCACCGCCACTCAGGACGCGCTGGGCGGGACCGATCTGTCCATCAACGTGGAGAAGAAGACGTCACACACTGTCGCCTACGCGACCGCGGGCGCGGCGATCGTGTTGATCGCGCTGGGTGTCCTCGTGTTCCGGCGTCCTCGGCGGCGCGCCGAAGCGGACTGACCGTGTCGGACTGACCGTGCCTAGCTGATCGCGCCAGGGCCGAAACCGGCCCCGGCCAACGAGACGGACCTACCGGCGAGCGATTCCGCCGCCGATAGGTCCGTCACCCCATGGGATGGGAGTCCCGAGAGTCCCTGAAGACTCAGGAGTCGATGTTGCAGTTCGAACTGTTCAGATAGTGATTGCCGTCAGCGTTCTGACGATTCTGTGCGCAGTAGTGGTAGTCCTGGAAGAACTGCCGCATGTCGATGTTCTCGAGCGCCCGGCCTTCCCAATAGACGTTCTTCTTCGACAGCACCGGATTCCCGTTCTGTGCCCACGTCGGAGTGTCGGTCTCGGCGCCGGCGTCGTAAATCCGGACACTGTAGACCGAACCGCCGCTGACGCAGACCTCACTGCCCAGCCACCAAGTGAAAAGGGCGTTCCCGTAGACCGAGTCCTCCTCCCACTTCGCGTAGTCGTCCCAGCAGCCGGCGAAGTCGGGCTGGACGGCGGCCGCCGCCGGCTTGCCTGAGGTCTGCACCAGCGTCACCGTCTTGGCGGGCTTGGTGACGTAGTCGGTCGCGTCCCGATCCGCACTGTTCAGACCGGCGTACGTCGCCGCCGGATCCTTCGCCGCCGCCAGTTGCCGAGCCAGCTCCAACCCGCGCGCGGCCTTGGCCGCGTCACCGCTGTCCGCCGCCGCCGAATGGACCGGAGCGGCATTCACCGCCTGCTGCAGGGGAACCACACTCGCCACCCCCAGCAGCAGGGGAATCATGCCCTTGGCCAGAACCCGCTTACCGTGTTTCATCGACCCCTCCTTCGCATCACCCGAGGAAGGGGTTTCCGCGCATACCCGTACAACGGAGTTCCTCCCCCGTATGAGGAAACTTTCCGGTAGTTGCGATTGTCGCAGAATTCTTATTCACGGTCCACAAGCCGTCCGGTATTTATCGGGTCAGTACCGAAGGTGACGCGCGGAGTCTGGCGCTACAGTCACGCTCAGAGACTTCTGAGCGCTCGACGAGCCTCGGAGACAGGTTGTTGGGGGGAGATAGCGAAGTGGTGCAGGACAAGATCCCAGAGGGCTTCGAACACTGGGGCATCAAGGACGTCGTCGGACGGCCGGAGTTCACGAGTCCGAAGGCCGTCGTGCGAGCGGTGGTCCTCCTGCTGCTGGCCGGAGTGATCGTGGACTGGGCAATCCTGTTCCACGTCCTGGGCTGGGGCGCGCTGGTGGACGAGGCCGGCGGACGGTGCGGCAGCGGGAGCGTCTACCTGCGGCCCTGCCCCCGGGGCCTGACCCCGGTGCTCCTGCTGGCGTTCCTGTGGACCTTCGCCGGGATCGGCACCGCGATCGCCGCCTTCGTGGTCGCCGCCAAGGCCTGGAGCCGCCGGCGGCTGCTGGCCAACTCGGTGTTCGTGGCGGGCATGGTGCTGGGCACGGCGCCGGGCCTGGCCGGCTACCACTGGCTGCGCACCGGCGAGTGGAAGGTCTCGGCCGCCGGGCCGAAGACCCCGGCCGCGCCGGCCTCCCTCCACAAGCTGTGGGCCGCCTCGTCGGACCGGCCGTCGAACGTCAGGAGCGAGGGGCACTGGGCCACTCAGGACGGCGCGGTGGTGCGCGTCCGCACCGACAAGGCGATCGCCTACGACGCCGCGACCGGCGCCACCCGCTGGACGCTGTCGTTCCCCGGCGAGGACGCGCTGTGCTCGATGAGCCGCGACGTCGCCGACGGCGTGGGCCTGCTCTCCTACGCGCCCGACGGCCAGAAGTGCTCCGGCGTCGTCGCCGTGGACATGACGACGGGCAAGGAGCTGTGGCACACCGACCGGGTCACGCAGGACGTGGCGATGGGCTCCGGCGTCACCATCGACGTGCTCTCCCCGGTCCCCGGCGTCGCCGTGGTCCTGGAGGACGTCGACGTCAAGGCCTTCAACCTGCGCACCGGCAACCTGCTCTGGCAGACGCCGATCGGCGACGGGTGCTCCTCGACCGGACTGCTGGCGGCGAAGACGAGCACGCTGGTCGGCATCGACTGCGGCGACGCCGGCGGCAAGCTGCTGTCGCTGGACACCACCACCGGCAAGCTGCTGTGGCAGGCGAAGCCGCCGTTCAACGGCAAGTGGAAGTCGGGCCCTGAGTTCCTCTCGGCCGACCCGGCGGTGGTCCACCTGGACGAGGTGGGCAGCCGGGGCCAGGACGTCATCGTGTCCTACAACAACGTCGGCACACAGCGGACCGTGATCCCGGTGTCCGGCCCCGACGAGGACGTGGCGAGCGGCGCGTTGCAGGTCGCGGTCAGCCCGACGTTCGTGGTCTCCGGCGACACCCTGATCGTCCCGGCGACGCTGCCCGGCAACACCTCCGGCGGCCGGGTCTCGGCCTACTCCCTCGCGACCGGCCGCCGGATCTGGACCGTCGACCCCCGCGGCGGCAGCACCAAGGGCAGCTCGGAAAGCGTGTTCGCCCTCGCCTCGGACGGAACCTCGGTGGTCGCCGCCACGGACAAACGGCTGTTGCGGCTGAACCCCGATACCGGCGCCGTCCTCGGCAACTACCTGGAGGCGGCCACGGGCATGAGCCCCTGGCCCGACGACGCGATGGTGGCCGTCGGCGGCCACTACGTCTATCTGTCGGAGAACGGGACGGGGAGGACGCCGCCGATCGCGGCCGCCGGGCCGTAAGGCCGCCGAGCCGTAAGGCCGCCGGGCGCGCGAGCGTCAAGATGAGAAGGTCAGGAGAAGGGCGGGCCCGAGCGGGCCCGCCCTTCTGGTCTCCTGGAAGCCCGCCGTGTAACCCGGTGCGTATCAGACTACTGACTCGGTGAGTTCCTCGCCGATCGGAATCTTCTCTCCATGGAGCGACCATGCGTCCTGCATCCATCCGCGGAACCAGAAGAGGACTGGCGGCCGTCGCCGCCGCGCTGACCGTCCTCACCGCCCCGGCCGCCTACGCCGCCGCCGGTGGCAAATCAGGCCCCTTGCAACGCCTCTCGGCCGACGACCCGGTCGCCGGCTGCACCACCGGCCCCGGAGCGGCCGGTCCCGGCCAGGTGGCCCCGCACTCGACCGAGTCGCCGGTCGTCGCCGTCAATCCGCGCGACCCGCGGCAGTCCGTCGTCGCCTGGGCGCAGGACAGCTGGTCCGCCCCCGGCGGGGCGAGGGCCGACGTCTACGCGTTCACACGCGACGGCGTTCACTTCACCGAAGGCGTGCTGCCCTTCGGGGCCTGCGCCGGGGCCGCGTCGGTCTCACCGACGGTGGGCCGGGAGGATCTCCCGTGGCTCAGCTGGGGTCCGGACGGGGCCGTCTACGCCACCACGACCGAGATCGACTTCACCACCGGGCACTCCGCCATCGGAGCGGCGAGCAGCCTCGACGGCGGCGCGACGTGGAAGTTCGCGCAGTCGCTGCGCGGTTCCACCTTCCCGCCCGCCGAGGCCGGCGAGGCGACGGTGACCGCGGACCCGACCCGGCCGGGCACCGCCTACCTCGTCGCGGACCAGGCCGACGCGCCGGCCGGCGGGCCGATCACCGACCCCGCCGAGCTCTCGATCACCCACGACCACGGCCGGACCTGGAGCACTCCGCAGGTCATCGGGCACACCGACACGCCGATGACCGGGACGCTCGGGAACCACATCGTCATCGACCCGAGGACCGGCCGGCTGTACGACGTCTTCCTGGACCGTTCGTTCACCAGCCTGGACAACGACTTCTACGCCTCGATCCGGTCCGACGACGGCGGCGCGACCTGGACCGCCCCGCAGCGGATCGTCGGCTCGCCGTTCGTGGCCGACACCGACCCGAACGACCCGGCGCAGCGGCTGCTCACCAGTGAAGGCTTGAACAGCGCCGCGGTCGACCCGGTGACCGGGACGCTGTATGTGGCCTTCGAGGGCGCGGACTTCACCGGCGGGAAGGTCGACCAGGCCGAACTGGCCAAGTCCACGGACGGCGGCACCACATGGTCGGCGCCGAAGCGGATCAGCCAGGATCCGAACAGCCCGGCCTACACCCCGTCGATCACCGTCGGACCGACCGGGACCCTCAGTGCCCTGTATTACGACCTGCGCCACCTCGCGCCGGGCAACACGACCACGCTGCCGACGTCGACCTGGCTGGAGACCTTCCCCTTCGGCGACCTGGACCATCCGACCGAGCGGCAGATCGCCCCGGACTTCGACTTCCTCCAGGCCCCCTCACCCAGCGGGCACTACATCGGCGTCTACGAAGGGCTGGCTCCGTCCGGACTGTTCGGGGTCCGGGTGGCGTTCGTCGCGACGCTCGACGCGCCGAACCATCCCTCCGACGTCTACACCGACGTGTTCGAGCCCTTTCACTGACCGCCGGAGCCGCGACTCAGGAGGCTGAATAACCCGTCTCGCGGACATGCGCGGGCAAGCTTTCGAGGTCTGCGAGCTGCTTGGTGAGCTTGGTCCGGATCTTGTCGATCGCCTCCGGACCAAGCGGCAGCCGCAGCGGCGAGGCCGGATCCTCGACCGCCAGGAAGATCTCCTCCGCGGCCCGGACCGGATCGTTGGGCTGATTGCCGTCCTGGGACGCGAACCGGCCACGCAACTGCCCGGCAGGTGAGTCGTGGTACGCGGGGATCGGCTCCGCGTACCGCATCGACCGCCCCGCGAAGTCCGTCCGGAACGGGCCGGGCTCGACGAGCGTCACGCGGATCCCCCACGGCGCCACTTCGGCGCTGAGCGATTCGGAGAGCCCTTCCAGCGCGAACTTGGCGGTCGCGTAGGCCGCGTGCCCGGGGTTCGCGACCTGGCCGCCGACCGAGGACATCTGCACGATGTGGCCCGAGCGCTGCTCACGCATGTGGGGCAGCACGGCGCGGGTGGCGCGCAGCACGCCGAAGACGTTGGTCTCCAGCACGGCGCGCAGGTCGGCGTCGGCCAATTCCTCGACCGCGCCGACGAGTCCGTGGCCGGCGTTGTTGACCAGCACGTCGATGCGTCCGTGCCGCCGGACCGCCTCCGCGACCGCGGCTTCGACGGAAGAGGGGTCGTGCACGTCCAGCACCAGCGCGTCGTCGAAGTCCTCGACGGCCTTCACGTCGCGCGCGGTGGCGACGACGGTGTGCCCTTGGCCCCGTGCGTGCTCGGCGATCGCCCGCCCCAGCCCCGCGCCCGCCCCCGTGATCATCCAGACCTTCGTCACCGGATCCACCTTCTCCCCATGATCGCCGCCGAGAATTTACCTCGAAGCTCAAGACAACTATACCTTGAGCCTCAAGGTAACCTCGTCGTATGGCACCTCCGGAACCGGACTCCGTGGCCCGCGAGCTCCCCGCCTGGCTGGCGCTGATGGTCGACGTCGACCCGTCGGTCGAGGCCGCGCGCCAGCGGATCGGGCGGCTCTCCCGGCTGTTCACCCGCATGCTCGACATGGTGGCGGCGGACCAGGACATGAGCCTCGGCGACTGGGAGGCGCTGTCCGTCGTGGTCCGCGCGGGCGGTCAGTGCACACCCACGCTGCTCGCGCAGGAGCTGGCACTGACCTCGGGAACCGTCAGCACCCGCCTGAACCGGCTGACGCAGGCGGGCCTGGTGACCGTCGTGGCGGACGCCGACGGGCGTTCCCGCCCGGTCCGGATCACGGCCGACGGTCATCGCCGATGGCAGGAAGCCACCGCGGCGCGGACGCGCGCCGAACGGGATCTGTTCCATGTACTGGAGCCCGATCAGCTGGACGCCTTCAACAGCACCTTGCAGACGCTGCTGGCGCACTACGAGACCGCCTTCGGCGAAGCCTCACGGCACGACCGCACAGGACGGAACAACTAGTCGGCCACGCCGGCCACCGCCGGCCGACAACCGACAACCGACAACCGACAACCGACAACCGACAACCGCGGGTCGCCCAGTTCGTTCATCAGCGCGGCATTCATAAGCGCGGCGTTCATCAGCGCGGCGGCCAGCTCAGGATCGTCGAGCTCCTCGTTCGAGCCAGCAGCTCCAGCGCGTGCGCCGCCGACCGCGGTTCCGGTACCGGCACCGAAGCCCTCGGCACCGCGGCCTCGGCCGGATCGACGCGGACCGGGCCGGCCTCGAACGGCCGGCACCGGACGACCGCCCGCCGGACCAGATAGTCGACGAGCCACTCCAGTGCGCGGCGCCGCTCCTCATCGGTTTCGTGCTCGGCGCACAAACGCGCGGCGCAGTCCCGTACGAGATCGTGCAGGTGATAGCGGCCCGGACTCGTCTCCAGCACGAGGTTGTCGTCGAACAACGACTCCAGGATCGCGCGCGCCCGGCCGGCCGACGTGGCGGACAGCACCGCCGCGTCCTCCGCGCCGAATTGCTGGCCGGGATACACGCCCAGCAAGCGGAAGACCCGAGCCTGCTCGTCCGAGAGATGCCGGTAGGACAACGCGAGCACCATGTGGACGCTGCCCTCGTCGGAGTCGAGGAACGAGGCCCGCCGCTCCTGATCGCTCATGAGCTCGCGCAGATGAGCGACCGACCAGCTGGTCCGTTCCCGGAACCGGGCGGCCGCGATCCTGACCGCCAGCGGCAGCCGACCGCAGAGTTCGACGATGGTCGCGACGCCGTCCGGGTCCTGCGCGGCCCGCTCGTGCCCGGCGATGCGGGCGAACAGCTCGACGGCGTCCCGCCGCGGCAGCGCGTCCAGTTGCAGGGTGACGATTCCCTCCAGCGCGGACAGCCGACGCCTGCTCGTGATCAGGACCAGCGAGGTCGGCGATCCGAGCAGCAACGGCCGCAGCTGGCGGGCGTCGACCGCGTTGTCGAGGATGATCAACGCGCGCTTGCCGGCCATCCGGCCCCGCCAGGCGGCGAGCCGGCCTTCGGCGTCCGGCGGGACCGCCTCGTCGGGCATGCCGCTCTGGATCAGGAGCGTGCGAAGCGCGGCCTCCGGCGCCAACGGCTCGATGCCGATCGCGAACCCGCATAGGTCGACGAAGTACTGTCCGTCCGGATAGGTGTCGGCGGCGAGATGAGCGAAGTGGACGGCCAGCGCCGTCTTGCCGACTCCGCCCATGCCGTTGATCGCGGAGATGGCGACAGCGGTGGACGTCGAGGACATGCTGTCGGCGAGAAGCCGGTCCAGTTCGGCGGCGCGCCCCGAGAACTCGCGTGGGTCGTGCGGGAGAAAGGACCCAGCTCGCGGCGTCCCGGCCGACGCATGGGACAGCGGCTGGGCGCCGCCCGAATCACTCGTATGCGGGCCCACCAGAATGCGCTCATGCAACGCCTTCAGCGAGTCGCTCGGATCAAGGCCGTGCTCCTCGGCGAGTAACCGCCGGCCCTGCTCGTAGACCGCCAGCGCGTCGGCCTGCCGCCCCGTGGCGTGCAACGCGGTCATGAGGCTGGCCCGCGAAGCCTCCCGCAGCGGATGGGAAGCGACCAGCTGGGTCAGCTCCCCGATCACCATCGCGCTGTCGCCCTGCCGGATCCGCAGAGCCATGAGCGCTTCGACAGCCGACAGCCGTTCCTCGTCCAACCTGGCGCGAGCCGTCTCGAAGTACGCCCCTTCGAGACCGGCCAAGGCCGTCCCCCGCCACAGCTGGAGCGCCTCGGTCAGCAGCCGCGAGGCGCCGACATCGCGGTGGGCGTCGCCGCTCCCGGCCGCGTTCACCAGCCGCTGAAAGCGGTGCACGTCAACAAGGTCCGCGTCGACGGCCAGCGTGTAGCCGGCCCCGCTGGTGACGATGTCGAGCGCCGTCAGCGTCCTGAGTCTGCTCCGCAGCAGCCCTATCGTGTTGTGGATCTGCTGCCGGGCCGACGCCGGCGCGGCCTCCCAGAGCAGGTCGATCAGCCACTCGGTGGCCACAGTCGCGTTGGCGTTCAGCGCCAACGCGGCCAGCACCCGGTGCGACCGCTGCCCGCCGAGGGGCACGTCCGCCCCCGAGCTCTCCAGCCTCAGCGGCCCCAACAGGCACAACTTGACGCCCACCCCGCGCCTCTCTCCTCGCGACGAAGGCGCCCAGCACGCGGCGCCTGTCGCACGATGATGGCGTATCAGGGTTCTGAGCAATACCTCTTATGACACGCCACGCGGCTGATTGGCGGCCGATCGGCGGCTGGTCGGCGGCGGGTCGGCGGCTGGTCGGCGGCTGATTAGCCACCGAGTAGCGTCCTGGTAGGGACCGGCCGCGGCAGTCCTCTATCGTCCCTCGTACCGGGCGAACCCGCCCACACGATGCGCGACGCCGTGCGAGCGTCCGAGGCTAGGAGACCGAACCACCTTGGTGCCCTTGGATTCAGCCCTGGACAAGTGCTGACCCATCCGGACCCTTTCGGCTCACCCGCCCGATCTCGCCGCCCCGGAATCCGCCGAGACCCGCAGACCCGACTCGTCGACCGCCTCGAAGTCGGCACCCGTGAGCGTGCCGAGCCGCTGGAGCTGGTCGTTGCTCCAGCGGTCGTCCGGCGTCCCGCTGATGTACCAGGCCGATCCGTTGTCCGCGACGATCGCGCCGTACGTCTTCAACGCCTGCGCGACCGCGCGCGCCTGCGGCGGGAGCGCGGAGATGTCGACCGACGCCTTCAGCCGTAGCCGCAGTCCCATCGGCGGGAGAGCCGGGTCCGAGCTGTTCGAGGCCTGATGCCGTGCGGGCCATATGTAGGCGTTCCGTGAGCGGGGAACCGTGATCCGCAGTGCGTGGTCGATGGCGCCGGCCGAGGCCTCGTCGAAGCGGGCGAGGCCGGGCAGGATCGGCAGGCCCGCGGCGTCGGCGGAGGTCCAGCCGGCGGGGCGCAGGGTGTCGGAGCGGAGCGCGAAGACGGCTCCCGAGCCGGCCGTCCAGGCGCCGGCGTGCGGCTGGGCGTCGTAGAGCTCGTAGTCGGTGCAGGTGCGGGGATCGAGCGCGATGACGTGGCGGTCGCCGGACGCCTGCGGTCCGCCTTCCACCGCGGCGTTCGCCGGGATCGGGTAGGGGCCCTTGTCGCTCTCGTCGGTGCTGTCGAAGGTGACGCGGGTCGCCGGGGTGCCACCGGGCACCAGGGTGATCGGGATGCCGATCGGGCCGCCGTCCCAGAGTCCCGCGCCGAAATCGGCGTGGACGTGTTGCGTGCTGCCGATGCTCGCGATGTAGGCCGCCGAGTGGGCGTCGACCGGGAGGCGGTCAACACGGGCCCGCCAGACGCTGTCGGGCGGTGCGACGGAGCAGCCGCCGAGTCCGGTGGCGCCGGTGTCGGCGTGCGGGGCCGAGGTTGTGGCCGAGGCCGAGGCCGATGTTTTAGCAGGAGTCTTGGCGGTCGCCGGGGTGGACGGCGACGTCGCGGCCGTCTTCGCCGCGGTGCTCGTTGTCGCGTCCGCAGCCGTCCCGGAGACCTGCGTCGCTGAGGTCTGCGACGCCGACGAGGCGCCCGAGGTACCCGCCGGGGCCGACGCCGCGTCCTTCCCGGACGGCGGCGACGAGGAGCAGGCCGCCGCCAACAACAGCAACGCCGTTCCCGCAGCAGCGGTGCGGACCGTTCGCCGGATTCCGAGCCGTCCTTCAGACATGGCGCCGAGCGTAGGTCCCAGCGTCCGGCGGCGCCAAGGCTTCGGCTAAACTCCGGTCCCCCTCTGGAGCAGCCCGGCGAGTTCTGACCGCTGGCGGACTCCGAGCTTGTCGAATACCTGCTCCAGGTAGCGGTCCACAGTCTGCGGCGCGATCCCCAGCGCCTCGGAGATCTGGCCGTTCGTCGCGCCCTCCGCCGCCAGCCGCATGACGCGCCGCTCCTGACCCGCCAACCGGGCCCCGGACAGCTCCACCGGAAGCGCCAGCAAGTCCAGCTCGGTCTCGGCCTCCTCCAGCCACGCGTCGGCGCCCATCCCGGTGAACGCCGTCACCGCCGCCGTCAGCAGCCGGTCGGCCGCGTCGCGTTCGCCGTCCTCGCGCAGGAACCGGCCGTAGGCGAGCTGGGTCCGGGCCTGCTCGAAGGCGTCGACGGAGACCGCGTGCGCCGCCATCGCCCGATCGAACCAGGGCCTTGCTTCGCAGGGCGACAGCACCTGCGCCTGACACCGGTAGACGACCGCGAGCGCGGCCTGCAAGCCGCCGGCCTCCGCCCGCGGCAGCTCCTCGGCCACCTCGGCGCGGGCCCGGTCGTCGGCGCCGATCCGGGTCAGCGCCTCGATGTAGTCGCCGAACGTCGGCATGAACAAGCTGTGCTCGACCATGCCGCCGGCGAGCAGGCGCTCGCGGACCCCGGACAGGACCGACACAGCTTCCTGATACCGGCCCTGGGCCAGGTCCGCGGAGCCCACCGCGGTGTTCGCGATGTCCCGGTAGAAACTGGCGCCTGTGGCCTCGGTCAGCTGTTCGGTCGTGGTCGCCAGGTCCCGGGCGCGGGTGAAGTTGCCGCGGACCACGGCCAGCCGCGCGGCCAGGGCCACGGCGAGCGGGGCGACCTGGCGCTGCCCGAGTTCGCCGCCGAGCCGCCGGGACTCCTCGGCCGCCTCGTGCGCGGCGGTCAGCTCGCCCTTGCGAATGGACAGCAGGACCTGCGGGATCAGCAACAGGGGCAGGTGTTCCTCGGCGCCGGCCTGACGCAGCAGGCGCGCGGTCCGGGTGACGTACTCCCCGGCCTGCCCGATCAGGCCCAGCCAGATCAGCACCATTCCGGTGCAGCCGACGGTCTCGAAGCTCTGCCGCCACGGATCGGCCTCGCGGAAGGCCGGGAAATAGTCGGCGATCACGGCCGCCGACTCCGCGGCCCGGCCGGTGCTGACGAGTCCGAAGGCGCTGATGGTGCGCGCGGCCGCGGCGCCGGTGCCGACGCCCGAAGGGGTCAGGGCGACGCCCTTCGCGCTGAGCCGGACGGTGTCGTGCAGGCGGGTCGCGGTGATCGCGGTGGCTCCCGCCGCGCCGAGGTAGGACGCGGCCAGGTCGGACTCGTGCTCGGCCAGCGCGTCGGCGTCGGCCTCGAACAGCTCCAGCACCTCCTCGGCCCCGGCCCGGGCCAAGGTGATCTGGTGCAGGACCCGGTTGGCCGCGTTGGTCACGTCCGGCGACTGCGCGTACCGCAATGCCTCGCGCGCCAAGACCTGCGCGGTCTCCACGTCGCCGGACACCTGCGCGCACTCGGCGGCGCCCAGCGACATCGCGGCCCTGGTCCCGGGTTCGGCGCTGAGCTCTCGGGTGCGCAGGTAGGCGCGGCGGGCCGCGGCCAGGGCCCCGCGCGAGCGGGCGGCGTCGGCGGCCTCGGCCAGCAGCGTGGCGGCCTCCTCGTCGCCGGGCAGCGCCGCCGCGGCCGCGTGCCAGGCCCGCTGGTCGGCCAGGAACGTCCCGCCGACCCCGCCGCCGTTGTCGGCCAGCCAGTCGGCGAACGCCCGGTGTGCCCGGCGCCGCTCGGCGATCGGATAGTGCTGGTAGGCGACGGAGCGGAACACGGGATGCCGCATCTGCCAGCGGTCCTCCTCCTCCCACACCAGATGCTCCATGCGGGCGAGGTCCAGGTCGAACTCCGAGATCCCGAGGCGCTCCATGGCGCCGGCGGTCTCCGCCAGCCCGCCGGTGTAGCTGGTCGCCACCACCATCAGAGCCCTGGTACAGCGTTCCGGCAGCCGCTTGAGCCGGGTGGCGAAGGCGTGCTCCAGCCGCGACCCGGACGGCACCACCTGATCGTCGTCCGGGTCCAGCCGGCCGCTCAGCGCCGCGTCGGCCAGTTCCAGCAGGGCCAGCGGGTTCCCCTGGCCGGCGCGGTGGATGTGCTCGGCCATCCGCGGCCCGACGCGCCGCGCCGCCTCCGCCCCGATCAGCGCCTCGGCCGCGGTCCGCTCCAGCGGCGAGAGCTCCACCGAGGGCACGTCCAAACCGTCGAACACGCTCGGCTCGCCGTTGCGCAGCGTGATGAGCACGGCGGTCGCGGCGTCCCCGAGGCGCCGCGCCGCGAACGCCAGCGCGTAGGCGGAGGCCTCGTCGGCCCAGTGGCCGTCGTCGAGGGCGATGAGCACCGGCTGGTGCGCGGCGACGTTCTGGAGCAGGACGGTCAACGCCCGCCCGACGGCGAACGCGCTGCTGCCCTCGCCGCTGCTCGCCGCCGCCCCGGTCGCCGTCAGCAGCGCCTCGCGCAACAGCTCCGGCAGCTCGTCGATCTCGTCGCCCAACGGCCGGCACAGGTCGGCCAGCACGCTGTACCCGATCTCGGCCTCGGTCTCGAACCCGCGGGCCTGCAACACCAGCATGCGCTCCGCGGCCCGTTCGACGGTCCGCGCCAGCAGCACGCTTTTCCCGATGCCCGGATCTCCGCGCAACAACAGGATCTCGCCGCTCCCCGAGCACGCCCGATCCAACGCCTCCTCGACGCGCGCGGACTCCCGATCACGACCCAAAAGCACTGCCCGCGCCCTCCCAGCACCACCCTCGCAAATCCTGGCAAACCAGGGTGCTCCCTAGCCTGGCATCCGCACCGACAACTTGCCAGGCTTCATCCGAACTCTTACCCGTCATGGGGCAATCACCCAGTGGGCGAGTGTGCCAGTCCTCAAAAAGTCCTCTTTGCCGAAGCAGTGCGAGTCGGCCCCGGACCACCGGCTTCCCCGGCCCGGTCCGCGCGCGGTCAAATGGCTGGTCACAAGCCCGAGCGGTATAATAAGTGACCGTCGTCACATTGCTTGAGGCTCGACGAAGCAGCGGTGAAGGTCAGGCGGTGAACCTCATGGTTCAACCGGCAGGGCATGACAAACGTGGAAAAGCCAAATGGCTCGCGCTTGTTCCTTTCGTCGTCGCGCTGCTGGTGATCGTCGCGGGCTCGCTGATGTTCGTTGTGGCGTCGGCCGAACCCTCCAGTACCGGCGCCTCGGCCAGCACCAATTGGGACCGCTTCTACGCCGCGCACGTCGGGACGGCCTATCGCTTCCTTGGCGCGTCCCTGGTCCTGGGCGTCGCGTTGTCGGTGGCAAGCGGCCTGGTCAGCGGCCTGCTGGTCAAGCCCGACGCTCCTGAGTGGAACGCGGCGTCGCTCCGCTACACCAAGTGCCTCGGCGTCGCCATCATTCTCCTGTCCGCGTTCGGCCTGCCCGGCTATGCGATGCTCAAGAACTTCACTCCGCTGAATACCGTCAGCGCGTGGGCCTGGCTGATCGTCATGGCCCTGATTCTCGCGACCTTCGGACTTTTCGCCTGGTCGCAGGACTTTCAGAGTGCCGATTGGTACCGGGGCAGCGACTGGCAGGTGTTCCGTCGCTGTCTCACCGCGCTCGGCATCGTGGTCCTGGTCGTCGGCTCCGGCGCCAAGGTCCCCAGCCTGGAGCACCCGACGCCGCAGTTGGTCGTCTGCTACGCGGCCATGTGCGTGCTGGGCGTCATCGTCACCGCGGTGTCGTTCGGCCAGAACCTCAAGGCTCAAGTCGAAGTCCGGGCCGGCGACGGGAAGCGCGACGAGGCCGCCACCGAGTACCTGCTCGCGCGCCTGACCACCCTGGGCCTCGAACAACAGCGGGATGTCAGTCCGGGCCTGCCTTCGAAGGCGCTCGGGGCGCTGGTCAACAGCGACCTCAGCGCCACCCCGGCGGGCCAGCTGGTGGGGACGATCGCGCACGTCGTCTTCGCCGTGCGGCCGGGCCTCACGTGGCGTCTGGCGGTGGCGTTCGTCGACGACGGCCGGCTGGCGATGACCCTGTCCCGCAACGGCCGGCTCGCCGACGTCGACGTCTTCGGCCGCCAGGACGTCGAGCTGGCGCGGATCGACCGGGCCGATCCGGACGCCGTCGACCGGGCCCGCGCCCAGCTGCTCACCGGTGCGGGCGCGTTCATCCTCCACCACCTCAGCCTCGTCTATCCGAAGTCGAGGGCGGGACTGGGCGGCGCCACCAAGTGGCGGAGCACCACCCTGCAAGTGATCGCCAGCAGCAAGTCGCTGACCAGCGGCGGGGAGAAGCCGCTCCAGATGCTGAGGCTCGCGACCAACATGGATCCCCGGAATGCGAACGCCCGGTACGAATATCTCAGAGCCCTCATCAAGCAGCGGCCCGGGAGCCGGTACGCGGCAGACCTCGCCACCCGGCTGGACGAACTGCGCGACGAGATCATCCCGGAGGACCCGGCGGCCGAGGTGACCTTGCAGTACCAGCGGCTGGCGCCGCAGATCCTGTACCGCAGCGCCTTCACCTGGCTCGCGATCGCGACCCACCATGCGCACGAGCACGGCAGCGACCCGGCACCCGACCTGGCGCGGGCCATGGCCTCGATCGACACGTTCAACCAGCGTTACCCGGCAGGAGAGACCACGGAGGACGAAGCCGTGGAGCCGCTGAGGCGGTACATCGCCAACCTGAAGTTGTGCGTGGAGGCCTTCGACGGCGAACCGCCCAGGCGGCAGCCGGACACGGTCAACGTGGCGTCGCCGTCGTTGGCCTACAACTACGCGTGCTTTGAGGCGCAGGCGCTGAACAACCGTCCCGCCAAGACTCGCGAAGCGGCGCTCACCAGGCTGTTCCGCGACTTGGCCTTCGCCATGAGCACCGAGACCGTGAAGGACATGGCCCGGCGCGACCTGTGCTTCCGGGACCTGCGGGAGGATCCCCGCTTCGTCATCCTCACCAGCCCTCCGCCGCCCCAGGACTTCTTGGGGCTGCCGCCGTTCGCGTCGTTCGCCGCACCTTTGGCAAAGGCCTGTCTCACCACGCCGTCGCTGGTCGAGGCCGCGACTCGTCGACCGGAGCAGCGGGCCGACCTGGCGACGTTCCTGAAGGTGCCGACCGCGACCGTCGATCGTATGGCGGGCATCGCCGGCATCGGGGCGGTCCACCAGGATCTCGCCGATGCCAAGATGCTCTATCTGTTGCAGCACACGGGTATCGAGTCGTTCTCGAACCTGCGGATGGCCGTGGTCCAGAACCGCATCGACTTCCTGGTGCGGCTGAGGCAGCTGGCCGAGCCGGCCGGTCTCACCGATCTACCCGGGCTGGTCGCGCCCGCGCAGTGGCTGCGAGCCGTGATCGACCGTCCCATCGCCGTGGACGAGCCGTCGTCAACGGGACCGGAGCACTGGTTGCTGGCGTAGGGCGCCGGAAGCTTGGCTATAGCCAGCCGCGCTCCCGCGCCACCCGGGCGGCGGTATGCCGCGACGAGCCGCCGGTCTTCTGCATCGCAGAGGACAGATAGTTGCGTACCGTGCCGGACGCGAGATGCAGCCGCGCACTGATCTCGCGGACGCTGAGCCCTTCCGTGGTGAGCCGCAGCGCGTCGAGCTCCCGCTCGGTGAGCGGGCAGTCGTCCATCATCGCGGCGGCCGACACCTCGGCGTCGATCCAGCGCTTGCCGGCGGCGACATGGAGGATGACCCGCTCCAGCTCGCCGGGATCGACCGACTTCAGCAGGAAGCCGCGGACTCCGGCGGCCAGCGCCATCCGCAGCACTCCGGCGCGGCCGTGCCTGGTGAGCAGGACGACGGCCTGGCCCGGCCGCGCCGCGAGGATGCGCCGGGCGGCCTCGATGCCGTCGATGCCGGGCATCTCCAGGTCGAGCACGACGACGTCCGGGGCGCGGGTCGCGGCGAGCGCCACGGCTTCGAGGCCGTCGGCGGCCTGCGCCACGACCTCGATGCGGCCGGAGAGACTCAGGAGGCTGACGAGGGCGGTGCGCAGGAGGGTCTCGTCGTCGGCGAGAAGGACGCGGATCGGGGTGTCGCTCGCGACGTCGTTGGTGGGACTGTTCGTGAGCCTGTGCGTGGGGCTGTTCGTGGCGCTGTTGCTAGCGTTGGTCATGGCGCCGTCTCCGTGGAGGCGGTCAGGTCGAGCCCGGCCCGCGCCGCCGTCGTGAACGTCTCCCCGGCCCGCGACGTCGTCAGCGTTCCGCCCGCCGCCGCGAACCGCTCACCGAGCCGTGCCAGACCGCTCAGGGCCCGCGCGTCCTCCGTGGCTCCGTCGTTGACGATCCGTACCGAGTCCGCCCCGATGGTGATCACGACCTGCTCGGCCTGCGCGTGCCGCAGCAGGTTCGTCGTCGCTTCGCGAACGACGAGACCGAACAGCTCATCGAGCCGGTGGCCGACCGGAACCGTCCCCGCGACGTCGAGCTCGATCCCGGCCGCCCGGATGAGCGACTCTGAGTTCGCCAACTCCCCAGCGAACGTGAGACGTCGCTGCCCATAGGCCAGCCGTCGCGTCTCGGCGATCGCGTCCGCAATGAGCTGCTCGGCTTCCCGCACCTGCGCCCGAGCCAGCCCGGGGTCGTCGGCCAGCAGCTGGTCGGCCAACCGCAGTTTCAGACGGCTGACATGCAGGGCCTGCCCCTGAATGTCGTGCAGGTCGGCGGCGATGCGATAACGCTCGCGGACGACCGCGAGCTCGGCCGTCGTCCGGCGGGCCTGGTCGATCTCCAAGTAGAGGCCGAACCCGAACCGGTTGACCCGGAACATGGCCACCGAGCCCGCGATCATCGCCACCACGAGGGCAATGTAGCCGCCGTCCGCACGGATCAGCACCGCGGGAAGTACCGCGAGAGCGACCCCGAGCAAGGTCCAGGACCACTGTGCGAACGCCGGCGAGCTCACCACGAGCCCGACCGACAGCGCGAAGGCGACTCCGCCGATCGGGCTGGCGTGGTTGCCGACGACGACGCAGTACATGGCGTAGGAGACGGCCAACGTCGCCACGGCAAGAACCCTCGGCGCGCCGTGCTCCCAGTACAGGCACTGCCAGCAGACCATGGCGCCGACTCCGAGCATCGCCGCCAGACTCCACAGCGAACGACTCTGCCCCGCGACGAGAAACACGTAGCCCGCGACGATGCCGACCAGAGCCCAGGTCGTGTAGCGACGCATTCGGGCAAGCGCCGGCACGTCGGCGTCAGCCTCGGCATCCGGACCGCCCGGACCGCCCGGACCGCCCGGACTGCCTCCCGCTCCCACGATCTCCGGCGTCACCAGGCCACTCTATGGTGACGGGACTGATCGCGAACCCCCTGGAATGTCACTGTCCGGCCTGACAAATGTCAGGTCAGGCGGTGTGTCCACGACACTACGCGGCGCTCGCCGCGACACCGATCGTGGACGTCATGAAGCCATCCACCCAGGACACCGTCATCGAGGCCCGTGGCGTGAGCTTCGCGTACCAGGCGAGGTCCGGCTCCGCGAAGACTCCGCATGTCGCGGTCCGAGACGTCGACCTGACCGTGCGCCGAGGCGAGCTCTACGCGTTGCTGGGCACCAACGGCGCGGGCAAGACCACCATGCTCGAAGTGCTTGAAGGCCACCGACCCGCGATGGCAGGCCGAATCAGCGTCCTGGGTGGCGATCCATCCGACCGGCGTCACGTCCGGCCCCGTATGGGGATCATGCTCCAGGATTCCGGGCTCGCCGCCGACCTCACCGTACGAGAGACGGTGGCCCTGGCCGGGGCGATCTCGGGCCGGCGGGACGACGTCGACAAGGTTCTGGAGCACGTCGGTATCAGTCATCGAAGTCGGACACGTGCCGCGCAGCTGTCCGGCGGCGAGAAGCGCCGCGTCGACTTCGCCATGGCGATCTGGGGCCGCCCGGAGCTGGTGTTCCTCGACGAGCCGACGACCGGCCTGGACCCCGCGTCGCGGGAAGCCCTGTGGTCGGTGGTCGACGAGCTCAAGAGCGACGGCACCGCCTTTCTCCTGACGACGCACTACCTGGAGGAGGCCGAGAAGCACGCCGACCGGGTCGGCCTGATGCACGCGGGCTCGATCCGGCGCCAGGGCACGCTCGGCGAGCTCACCGAAGGGGGTGTCAGCACGATCCGCTTCGTGCCGCCGGAGGCGGTCCAGGGCCTCCCGCTGCCCTTGGCAGGGACGGAGAACGGACTCGCGGTCATCGAGACGCGGGACGTCCAGCGGGACGTGGCCGCTCTGTTGGCGTGGGCTGCCGGCCACGGTCATGTGCTGCGGCGGTTCAGCGTCCGGGAGTCAGGGCTCGACGACATATTCCGGACACTCGGACGCAGGCCCGAGGGCCAAGAAGGGAAGAACAAGTGAACGCCATCGCCGTAGCCGAAGCGAAGATGCTCCTGAGGAACCGGCTGGTCACCAGCTGCGCAATCCTCTTCCCGCTCGCCTTCGGAGTGTTCCTCTTCGCGAGCAGGGACCCGCACAAGCCGAGCGGGGATATCGCCGGCGTGCAGGCGGTTCTGATGATCGCCATGGGCACCTACGTAACCGCGACGACCACCCTCGCCGCTCGGCGCCAGACCCTCTTCCTGAAGCGGATGCGCGGCGGAACCGCCTCCGACCTAGAGATCATCGCCGGCATCCTGCTGCCGGTGGTTCTAGTGAGCATGGCGCAGATCGGTGTGGTGTTCGGCGTGCTCGGCTCCTCGGACCCGCCTGCGAACCCGCTGCTCCTGATCGTGGCGATCCTGCTCTCCGAGGCCATGTTCGCGAGCCTGGCCCTCACCACCGCCGGCTTCTCGAACTCGCCGGAGCACGCGCAGTACACGACAGCGCCGATCTTCCTGGTGTCGACGGGCGCCGCTGTGTGGTTCCAGGCAAAGAGCCTCGGCGGGCCGAATGCCGTCCGGCGAGCGCTGCCCGGCGGCGCGATGGCGGAGCTGGTCTCGACAGCGTGGAACGGGAACGGCGGAAGCCTTGTCTCCGTACTGTCACTGCTGGCGCCGAGTCTGGCATGGACTCTCGCAGGCGTGCTTACCGCGCGCGCCTGCTTTCGCTGGGAACCTCGCCGCTAACTGCGTGAAAAGAACATAACCTGGGGATAACCTACATGTCGGACCTGACGTCTTCGAGACCGTCAGCTTCCTCATTCAATAGCTTTCGGTCGTAATCCGTCAGGAACATTTGCAGAGCTCCGCAATCCCGACAACCACGGCCGAGCACGAACCGGTACGTCGGACGCGGGCTGAAGAACTTGGGGCGATAGAACCGCAAGATGGGAACATCGCCCCAGTCTTTGCCGGTCCGTACCTCACCCAGCGGACTCAACCGCTCGGAGCCACACACCGCACATCGCATGGCGACACCTTACGACTGCTCGGTGACTTCGGAAGAGACCAGCGAATGCCCTGCCCTGGACACGATCTCTTGGAGTGCGAGCACGTGCCCTTCGAAGGCCGCACGCCCTTCCGCGGTGAGCCGGGCCGACGTCCGTGGCCGCTTGCCGACGAAGCTCTTGCGGATCTCGACGTAGCCGGCGTCGGCAAGCGTGGTGAGCTGCTTCGACAGCGCCGAGTCGGACAACGTGAGGCTGTCGCGCAGCACTGCGAAGTCCGCCCACGAGGTCGCGGCGAGGAAGGCGACCAGTGACAGCCGGGTCGGCGCGTGAATCAGCTCGTCGAACATAGGCGTCATCATCCCCGGCCGGCAGACCGGCGGACCAGGACCGCTTGCTCAAGCCGGACGAGCAGCTGCCCGCCGACGGCGAAGGCCACCGCCGCGACGGCGGCCGCGATCGTCACCGGATGCGGCACCTTGGCCGCCATCAGACCGAACGCGGTCGCCACCGCCACCCCGCCCAGACCCGCCACGAAGGCCACCAGGCCGACGAGCGTCCGCCATGCCATCCCGGGCCCGGCCAGGCTGCGGTGCGGCGCGGCAGCCCGAGCGGCGCGGGAGACGGGCAGGTCGACGGCGAGCGAGCAGACCACGAACAGGCCGACGCCGGACCACATGAGCACGGGCCGCCCCGACTCGAAAGCCGCTGTCTGCACGACGATCAAGGCGGCGTGGGTCCACCAGTTCCACGCCGGGATGACCTTCCGCCGGAGCACCTGCTCGCGCCGCCGGTCGATCTCGGTCAAGGCGCGCGCGGCGTCCGCCGGGTCGATCGGACCCACGGGACCTGTCGAATCGTTCGGACCGTCTGGACCGTTCAAGCTGTTCAAACCGTTCGGATCGCTCGGATCGTTCAAGCCGTTGGGATCGTTCATGTTTCCCCCTTGGAACTACTTTCCTAACAGGAAAGTACATCAGGGGTCGTGGAGCCGCAAGGACCTCAGAACTCACCCGCGAGCCCTGCCCGGATCACCTCGGCAGCCTGCCTCCGCCGCATCACGACGAAGTCGTGCCGGCCGTCGATGATCCGGATCCGGAACGGCCCGATGCTCAGCTCGCGCCACAACGCCAGATCGATCGGCAGCACGTCGTCGTCGGCCCCGACCAGGACGGTCAGCCGGCAGGACAGCGGTGGTCCGTCGACGTACTTGTAGCTCTCACAGAGTTGGAAGTCCGCTTGGAGCGCCGGCGGCAGCAAGAGGCCGTTGAGGGACTCCATGGCCCGCTCGACGTCCGACTCCGGCAGGCTGCTGACATACCTGCCCCGGCACGGTGCGTGCGGTGCGCCGTGCGCGGAGACGAACAGATGCTGTGGAGGTGGGGCCCCCAGAGCGACCAAACGGCGCGCCGTCTCGAAGGCGATCAGAGCGCCCAGACTGTGACCGAACAACGCGTACGGCCCGTCCAGGGCGTCGGCCATCACCGGCACCAGCTCGTCGAGCAGAGCGTCCATATCGCTGTGGACCGGCTCCTGGACACGGTCCTCGCGGCCCGGCAGCTGCACGACGGTCACCTGGGCCCCCGGCCCCAGTAGTTCCGACCAACCGCGGAACGCCGATGCCCCGCCGCCGGCCGGCGGGAGGCAGAACAACCGGACCCCGTCGGCCCGTCGGCCCTGGCTCCGGAGCCAGCGGGTCTTCGCAGTTTCGAGGACGGTGGTCATGGTCACCGGATCCGTCCGATGGCAGGGCTGATAAAAGCAAGGGCGGAGCACATCATTACATCCAGTGGCTGATTACCGGGGGGTATGGCCGACGCCTGCGGCGGTCGCGCATTCAGTGAAGAACGGATCGGTCCGTTGCGCATCGGTACAAATACTGGTGCCGACTCCGGCTCCACCCTACGTAATTATGCGAATCACCCTGATATGGCTACACGTCCGCTCTGAGCGAAATGGGTTCCGAGCTGGCACAACCGACCGCGACGCAAGTCATTTGGCTAAGGCTGCTGATATATGGTGATCGGTGAATCGGTGGACTGCATTCCCTGTAGATCACTCCAGGAGGCTCCCATGCCGACAACCCAGGACCACGACGTTCCGGCCGACCGCACCCGGCACCTGGTCGGCAGGGCCGCGGAGGTCAGGGCCTGGGACCGGGCCCTGGCGCGGCTGCGCTCGGGACGTGGCCGGACGATCGCGCTGGCCGGGGAGCCGGGCATCGGCAAAAGCGCGCTGATCATCCACCTCGCCGCCCGGGCCCGCGCGAGCGGCGTCCCGGTACTGAACCCGGTCTTTGACGACGGCCCGAACCCGGCGACGGGTTTTGAACGCCAGTGGACGCCCGCCGCATCGGGCAATGCCCTGGTCGTCGTCGCCGACGAGCTGCACCGGATCGATCCCGCGCAGCTCCCGGCCGTCGAGCGTCTCATCCGGTCGGCGGCCGACGCGCCGATGCTGTTGCTCCTCGCCTACCGCCGCCGCCAACTCGCCCCCGCGGTCGCCGCGGCCGTCTCCCGTGCGGTGGCCGCGGATCTGGCCGACGTGTGGGAACTGGGGCCGCTGTCCCGCGACGAGGCCCGCGAACTCGTCGGCGACCGGCCGGACCTGGACGCCGTCCACGAGACGGCCGACGGCAACCCGCAGTACCTCAGAATCCTGAGCGTCGACGGCGACCCGCACACGGACGCCGCGCGCGCCGTCGTCGGCGAACTCGCCGATCTGGATCCGAACGCCATGGCGACGGTGCAGGCCTTGGCGGTGCTTGGCGAACCAGCCCATCCCCAGCTGATCGCGACGGTCGCCGGGCTGTCGACCGCCGAGGCCCTGGACGCCCTGGATTCGTTGACGCGGCTGGACATCGTGCGGCCCACCGGCACGATCGCGCAGTTCGCCGTGCGCCATCCGACGGTCGGCGAAGTGATCTACCGGCACACCGACGCCGGGGTGCGCATAGCCACACACCTGCGTGCCGAGCGCGCGTTGTCGGACCAGGCCGCCCCGATCGCCAGGCGCGCCCACCACCTCATGCGCGCCGCCGACCCCAGCCGGCCCGAGCACACCGCGACGCTGATGGCCGCGGCGCGCCTCACGATTCACACCGCTCCGGCCGACGCGGCGCGCTACCTCCAGGCGGCGTTGCAGCATCTCCAGGCGGACTCGCCCACGCGGCGCGAGGCGCAGGTCCTGCTCGCCCGCGCGTGTCTGCTGACCGGGCAGGCGTCCGAAGGCCGTACCCTCGTCCACACGCTGCCGGCCATGGTGGACCATCCGACCGGCGACCTGACCGCCGTCGCCGTCGCCGGGCGCCTCGAACGCCAACTCGGACGGCTCTCCGAGTCCGCGGCCATTGTGCGATCGGGTCTCGCGGCCCTGCCCGACGATGACACGGAAGCCGTCGCGCTGCACAGCATGCAAGCCGACAATGCTCTGGACCAGGGTGACTATGCGCGGGCGCAGCAGCATGCTGACACCGCGGTCGCCTTGGCCCGTCGCAGCCTCGACCCGGTCGGGGAGTCGCTGGCCCAGGCCCAGGCGGCGCTCGCGCACTTGGCGTCCAACGATCTGGTGGCCGCGGAGACAGCCCTTGCCCAGGCGGCCGAACTCGTGGACGCCGCCTCGGACGCCGCGCTGCTGACGAACCTTGAAGCCGTCTATCAACTCGGCCTGAGCGAATCCACGTTGTTCCGGCTGGCCGACGCCGAACGCCATCTCGTCCGTGGCGCCTCACTCGCGCGGCGCAGCGGGCAGACGTATGTCCTGCCGATGATCCTGAAATCCTTGGCGGACACCCAATCCCGGGCCGGCACCGTCAAACGGGCCCTGGCCACCCTCGACGAGGCCGACCCCTACTTCGAGAGCGCCGCCAATCCGGCGACCAGGGCCATTCTGGCCATTGTCCGCGCCGCCGCGCTGGTGTGGACGAGCGAGCCGGACGCGGCACGGCAGGCACTGGCCTGGGCCGACCGGGCGGTGGCCTGGACCGAGGGCCACACCACGGTGTGGTCGATCGTGGTCCGGTGCCGCCGGGCGGAGATCGTCCTGCTCACCGGGGATCCGGTCCGCGCTGGAAGGCTGCTCCTTGAAGCCGCTGGCGGCCCCGATCTGCCCAACCTGGTTCCCGCGCGCAGAAGCCGTTCCTGCGACACGCTGGCGGAGGTGGCGATGCACGACAACGACCCCGCCGCCGCCGAGCACTGGGCCGACGTCGCCGAAGCTGCCCTGGAGCAGCTCCCGTCGGCGAGCAGCCGTGCTCTTGCCGCTCGCGCGCGTATGCGGGCCCAGGCGCTGCGTGGCGACCTCCACGCCGCGCTTGAGAGCGCTCAGCAGGCCATCGAGAACTTCACCACGAGCGGCGAGCGCATCGAGCTCTGCCGGACGCTGGCCGTGGCGGCGACGTTGTCCTCGGCTTTGGGCAACCACAGGCAGGCGCGAGACTGGCGTGAGCGGGTCTCGGCTATCGCAGAGCATTGTGAGGCGGTACTTCCGTTGACGGAGGCGGCGGTCTGGCAGCCCGTCGGCTTCGCTGAGAAGACGATCGAGCTGACGCCGTCCAGCGTCCTCACGGCTCTCACCACTCGCGAGCGGGAGATCGCATCGCTGGCCAGCACCGGCGTCACCAGCATCCAGATCGCCGAGAAGCTTTTCCTGAGCCGGCGAACCGTCGATGCCCACCTCGGACAGATCTATCGGAAGCTGGGCGTCTCCAGCCGGGCAGCACTGATCCGTACTGTGCTGGACGCCGAGGCGCGAGGCTGAACGCAGTAATGGATCAGAGCCCGACCACGACAGCTTCGACCTTGTCGCGTTTCGCAAAGAGCTGCCACACCGTCTCGGCGATCCCGGCGGGATCCAACGTCGGGACCTGGTCACCGCGATGCGCGCGAACCGCCGCGTGGATGTCACCGCCTTCGATCAGGCCGCCGATGGTTACGATGCCCGCGTACACGCCGCTGTCGACCAACGCCTCGTTGAGAGTGGTCACGTAGGTGCGCAGCGCCGCCGACGACAGGGCCAGCGCACCCATCATCGGCATCGGACGGACAGCGCTGAGGCCGCCGGCGAACAACAGTCCGCCGCTGCCGCGCTCCAGCATGGCCGGCAGCACCCCCGCCACCACGTCGAGCGCCGGGTACACCGACTCCATCGCGGTCCGCGCGCTGTCCGCGTCCGCGTGCTCGATCGACGTCGGCATCTTCGCGGGATCGAAGATCGCCGGTCCGTAGTAGAGCACGTCTATGGCCCCGAAGCGCTCTCGGATCCGGTCCAGGACGGCGGCGACCGAGCCGCGATCGGTCACGTCCGCGACGTATGCCTCCGCCACGATGCCGACGGACGCGAGCGACGCGAGGTAGTCCGGATGCCGCCGGTCCGAGCGCGAGACGAGCGCGACGGCATAGCCCTCGTCGCCGAAGCGGCGCGCGACCGACAGTCCGAGCCCCGGTCCGGCCCCGATCACCACGGCGGTGCCGCGCGTGGACCCGGGAAGCGGTTCAGCCAGTGTTTCCGCCATGCGAGCACTCCATTCTGGACACCGATCCAGCTAACTTGAGGTGACCCTCAATTTAGCGTCACCCTAGCATACTAACTTGAGGTCGCCCTCGACTTAGTAGAATGGAGTCCGTGACCACCCCCGGACCCGCCGCCGGCGAGCCCACCGCCGCGACGCCACCGGCCGTGACCCCACCGGCTGCGACCCCACGGGCCGCGGCCTCCCGCCCGCGCCGCGCCGATGCCTCCCGCAACCGCGCCAAACTCCTCGAAGCCGCCGACCACGTCTTCGCCGAACACGGCCTGGACGCGCCGCTGGAAGAGATCGCGCGCCGAGCCGGCACCAGCATCGGCACGCTCTACAACCACTTCCCGACCCGCACCGCGCTCTACGACGCCGTCCTGCCAGCCCGCGTCTCCCGCCTGGACCAGATCGGCGCGCGCGCCATGGCCGAGCCGGACGCGTGGACGGCCTTCGCCTCGTACCTGACCGGCTTGTTCGACGTCCTGGCCCAGGACCGGGCCTTGAACGAGACGCTCGCCCGAAGCGACCTCCTCACCGAATCGGTCGCCGCCGCCTGCAAGGAAGGCTTGGTGCAGGTGGAGGAACTGGTCCGCCGGGCCAAGGCCGCGGGCACCCTGCGCCCCGACTTCGAGCGCTCGGACCTGACCGCCTTCATCCCGGCGCTCTCCCACGCCATCCGCGAGATGCCCACGTCCGACGCCTGGCGCCGCTGCCTGGGCTACTTCCTGGACGGGTTGCACGTGCCGGGCGG
This sequence comes from Catenulispora yoronensis, assembly GCF_039531695.1. Taxonomy (NCBI): domain Bacteria; kingdom Bacillati; phylum Actinomycetota; class Actinomycetes; order Catenulisporales; family Catenulisporaceae; genus Catenulispora; species Catenulispora yoronensis. The sequence goes on along the minus strand of NZ_BAAAQN010000009.1, from coordinate 91,305 downwards.
GCCGCAGGCGGGGCGGCCCTGAGCTGCGGGGACGCTCAGTGCGCTGCTTCCCTTATCAACCTTGGCCGCGGTCAATCAGCGCGCGCAGGCGCGGAAACGCCGTGAGGTCCGGAAGCACCGCGTTGGCCCCGGCATCGCGAAGCTGAGCTTCGGTGTACTTTCCGGTGGCGACGCCCACCACGTAGACGCCGTTGGCTTGGCCAGCAGCAACGTCCTTCGGTGTGTCGCCGACGATCACTGTGTTCAGCGGCCCGAAGGCGTGCCCGAAAGCCGCTTTCGCCCGCTGCCAGGCCACTCTGACGAGTGCCGCGCGATCGGAGTCGTCGCTGCCGAAGGCTCCACAGTCGAGATTGAGGTAGCTGTCCAGCCCGAAGATCTGAAGCTTCGCGATCGCCGACTCGCGCGGATTGCCGGTGAGCACGCTCGACACCACGTCCGCCCGAACGCTGTAGCCCTCCAATGCCTCAACGACACCGGGCAGAACCTGGCCTTGGCTCCGCAGGTCCTCGGCGCGCTCCCGGTACCCGTCCGCCTGCAACCGCTCGAACCGGGCAAAGAGCCCATCCTGATCGACAAGCCCGTGAAGCTCCAGGGCCCGCTGAAAGATGACCGGCTCGGTGAGGCCGCCGGGCTCCGGCATCTCCTTCAGGGCCAGGCCTGTTACCTGCTCGAACGCCTGCGCGAACACCTCGCGACCCACGCCGCCGGTCATGATCAGTGTGCGGTCGATGTCCCAGAGGACCAAAAGACTGGAGTTCATCAGCGCGATCAGTCCTCAGACGCGAAATCGGTCACGGTCCGACTCCCGGCAACAGCTGGTCGGAGGCGTTCTCTGTCTATCACGGGCTTCGGCCTGGCCGTAGCACCGCGGCTCTGACGGAATCGGCGGCGTCTGCGGCGTCTGCGGCGGCGGGGCGGGCGTCGGCAGCGTCGGGGCGGGCGGCCGCGTCGGGGCGGGCGTCGGCGTCGGCGCACGACTTCCCGGTCCAGACCGCCGACAACGAGTACTGTCGCAGGACATAGTCTGTCAGCCCCGCGCTGAGAGAGGCAGGGCAGCATCGTGGCTGGACGCATCGAGGACTACGCCCTCATCGGCGACCTTCAGACCGCCGCCCTCGTCGGCCGGAACGGGTCGATCGACTGGCTCTGTTTTCCTCGGTTCGACTCGCCCAGCTGCTTCGGCGCGCTGCTCGGCACCGAGGAGCACGGCCGCTGGTTGCTGGCGCCGGTGGGCGCGACAGAGTGCACGAGTCGCTCCTACAACGGCGACAACCTGGTGCTGGAGACCCTCTGGGAGACCCCGACCGGCACGGTCAAGGTCATCGACTTCATGCCGCAGCGGGACGCGACGCCCGACGTGATCCGTATTGTCGAGGGCGTCTCGGGATCCGTCGAAATGCGCGGCGAAATCCAACTGCGCTTTGACTACGGCCGCGTGGTGCCGTGGGTACGGCGGACGGATCACCACCGGGTAGCGGTGGCCGGCCCGGACTCGGTGTGGATCCGTGAACACCCCTCGATCCGCTCCTACGGCAAGGACTTCACCACCGTCGCCGAGTTCACCGTGCACGCCGGCGACCGCATCCCGACAGTGCTCAGCTGGCTGCCGTCGCACTACACGGCGCCGCCGCGACAGGACGCTGAGAAGTCCTTGAAGGAGACGCTGGACGGCTGGCACGAATGGGCCGCCAAGATCCGTTACCAAGGCCCGTACCGGGACCTGGTAACCCGGTCGATGATCGTACTGAAAGCCCTGACTTACCAGCCGACCGGCGGCATCGTCGCCGCCGTGACCTCGTCGCTTCCTGAAGAGATCGGCGGCGTACGCAACTGGGACTACCGCTTCTGCTGGCTCCGCGACTCCACCATGACGCTCTCAGCGCTCGTCCGGGGCGGCTGCATCGAAGAAGCCGCCGCCTGGCGCCTCTGGCTCCTGCGCGCCGTCGCCGGCGACCCCGCCGACCTCCAGATCATGTACGGCGTCGGGGGCGAGCGTCGTCTCGCCGAACAGATCGCCGATTGGCTTCCCGGCTATGAGGACTCCACCCCGGTCCGGTTCGGCAACGCCGCCGTGGCCCAACTCCAGCTGGACGTCTACGGCGAAGTCGTCGACACGCTCCACACCGCGCTACAAGCCGGTATCCCGATGGAACGCGCGGCCTGGGGTTTGGTCAAAGCCCTGATGTCGTTCCTCGAAGACCACTGGCACGAGCCCGACGAAGGTCTCTGGGAGGTTCGGGGCAGGCGCCGCCACTTCGTCCACTCGAAAATCATGTGCTGGGTTGCCTTCGACCGTGCTCTCAAGATGGCTGAGACCACAGGGCTCCCCGCCCCTCTGGACCGCTGGCGCACAATCCGAGACACCATCCACAAAGACATCTGCACCAAGGGCTACAACTCTGCGCTGGGTACCTTCACCCAGTACTACGGCGGCAAGACGCTCGATGCGGCGACTTTGTTCGTGGCCACCACCGGCTTCCTGCCGCCTGACGACCCGCGGGTGGTCGGCACCGTCGAAGCTGTCCGAGATCACCTGGTCCACAACGGCTTCGTGCACCGCTACTCGACGGCGGCAGCAGACGGTGCCAAGGCCGCTGTCGACGGGCTGACCGGCCGGGAAGGCGCGTTCCTGGCCTGCTCCTTCTGGCTTGCCGACGCGCTGGTGGCCATCGGCCGCGAGGCCGAGGCTTGTGCTCTGTTCGAGCAGGTAGCCGCGATTTCCAACGACCTCGGGCTGATTTCGGAGGAATGGGATCCGGAAGCCAAGCGCCAGCTGGGAAACACTCCGCAGGCTTTTACTCATGTGGCACTCGTCAATACGGCGTTCCTACTCGCCCAGGGGCAAGGCTAACGCCGGTCTGGTCGACGAACCTGGCTGGGACTTCACTGCTTCACGGCTTCACGTGGTTCACTGCCTGGTACAGGGCCAACATCCGCTCCACCTGCGTTTCCCACGTGAACTGTGTCGCGTCCGATCCGGTGGCCTCATAGGCGTGGGTGTAGCGCTTCCGGTCGTCGAAGACCTTCCGCAGTGCTTCTGCTGCGCTCTGGGCGTCGCCTGCCGCGAAGACTTCGCCGTTCCCCATCTCCGCAACGATGGCCGACATGGCCTTCACGTCGCTCACCACGATCGGGAGCCGGGCGTTCAGGTACGACCAGAATTTCGTCGTCACGGTGAGTTCCTGATGCGGAGTGTGCAGGAACGGCTCCACGCCGACTGTCGCAGTAGCCAGATATGCCGTCAGTTCCTGGACCGGCACATAGTCGAGCAGGTGCAGACGCTCCCCGCAGCCCAGCGATTCCGCCAGCCGTACCAGGTCGGCCACGTATCCCTGGCGTGAGCCGACCAGCATTGCGAAGTGCGCGTGACTCAGTGCCGGGTCGGCCAGTGCTCGCACGATGGTGTCCAAGCCGCGGACTGGCGCGACCATGCCCGCGTGGACGATCAGGGGCACGTCAGGGTCCAGTTTCAGGTCGCCGCGGACCCCCGAAGTCGCATCGACGGTCCCGACGAGCGTCGAGCGTTCGGGCATGTTGTTGACGACGGTCGGCACCGTCGACAGGTGGTAGCAGTCGGCCATCGCTGCGGCGATGCGGTCCGCTGCCGCACAGACGCCGTCGACCAGCGGGAGATAGCGGCGCTCCTCGCCGGCCATGACGACATGCCAGCTCGCGTCGCCATGACGAATCTCGCCGGGAAAGAACTCGTGGGCGTCGTAGATCAGCTTGACGTCGCGGCCCTTCGCTCGGGCCCGGATCAAGGCGCGGGCGGCGACGCCGAGAGTGTCCGCGTCGTTGGCGTGGATGATGTCCGGTTCCAACTCGTCGATGAGGGGGCCGAAGGAATCCTCGAAGTCGACGAGGCGCGGCTGCGCGTCCCAGGCCGGGGAGTCGCCGCCGATGCGGGCCAACAGCAGGCGCAGTCCGCTGTTCGGGTCGGCTTTGCTGCGCGCGACGTTGCGATCGAATGCCTGCTTGCGGGCCGCCACCCAGTAGCCGAGGCCGCGAGTCGCGACTGCGCGGACTGCGAAGTCGGAGCGCAGCGCGGCCGCGACGACCGGGTTGATCGAACCGGATTCCAGTTGCCGGCCCAGACGCATCCGCTCGATCGCGCTGTTCTCCTGGCGCATGCGTTGGCGTCGGTGCTTCACCTTGCTGACTTCCCGCGACCGGTAGGCGATGACTCCGCTGAGACCCCGCCGTGGATGGGAGGAGCGGTATCGCGTCGCGGTCATCACCTCGGCGGCGCGAATGACGGTCGCCTGGCCCAGCGGATACTCCTCGCGCTGCCCGCTGGGCGACCGCCCGACCAGGAACGTCTGCCAGCCCGCGGCCGCCGCTGAGCGGGCCTGCTTCTGCACTCGCGAATCGCCGTCTATGAAGTTTCCGACGAGCATGACGACGCGGCCCAAGCTGTTGCCGGAGGGCTCCTCGCCTGCAAACTCCTGTGACACTCGATCTCCTGACACACCAGTTGCACGGAACGGGTTTATGCCATGCACGCGTTCGAGGGGCACTTGGTTACATCGCTCGGGTACTTGATCGCTCTGGCGCTCTGGCGCTCTGGCGCTCGGGCGCTCGGGCGCTCGGGCGCTCGGGCGCTCGGGCACGTGGTCGCTTGGTCGCTTGGTCGCTTGGTCGCCGGCTCTGGTGATCGAAAATGGTGCCGATCCGATGCAACCTCGCTGGGCCCGAACGCGTGCAGTATCTGAGGGCATCTTGGGAGGGGACGGGGATTGGCGACGAGTTTCGACGACGTCTACGCCGCCACCGCGCCGCGACTGATCGGGCAGTTGTACCTGGTGACCGGCGATCTCGCCGAGGCCCAGGACTGCGTTCAGGAGGCGTACGCGCGGGCGTGGACGAGGTGGGACAAGCTCACTCGGGACGGCGGGGATCCGGTCGGGTGGGTGCGGACCACGGCGTACCGTTTCGCCGTCTCCCGGTGGCGGCACCACACGGCCGGGTTGCGGGCGTACATGAGGCACGGGGCGCCGGGTGAGATAGCGCCGCCGTCCGCGGACACAATCGCCGTCCGCGACGCCTTGGCGGAACTACCGACCGGGCTGCGCGCCGCGCTGGTCATGTACTACCTCGGCGGTATGCAGGTCTCCGAGGTCGCCACGGCGCTGGATGTTCCACAGGGCACTGTCAAGGCGCGCCTGTCCCGAGGACGCAGAGCGATGGCTGCCCTGCTCACCGACACGAACGACTTCGGCGACGACGCTGTGGAGGTGTCCCATGCCTGATGAGCAGAGGGAAAGAGGCAGCATCCGTGCCGCGGTCGACAGCACCGACTGGACTCACTACGCGGGGCCGGCCTCGGCTATGAAGCGACGCGGGGAGCGCCGCAGGCGCAGGCTCCAGGCGAGTGCGGCGCTCGGGACCACCATCGCCGTCGTCGGCGTCGCGGTCACCATGAACATGAACGGGCTGGACGGACGGGACGGCCTGAACAAGGAGTCGGCGACACCGCAGGAGGCGACCTCGTCACCCGCCCACCCATCACCGGCCACCACCACCCCGGGCACCTCGAACACCTCTGCCCCGCCCACAAGCTACCCCTCCTTCCCGGCGAAACTGCCGACCACGCCGATCTTCCCCGCGGATCCGGGCAAGGTCCTGGACTCCGGCGTCATCGGCGCGGGCACCGTCTCCGGCCACCAGTGGCAGATCTCCTACCGCATCATCCCCAGCGGCTCAGCGATGAACAGCCAACCGCAGGTGAACCAGGTGGACCTCAGCCTCGACGGAAAGACCGCCAGCATCGGCGGCGGCGAGGGAACCGTCCTCAGCGAACACGGCTACGAGGCCTTCGACCAACAGTTCCAGGCCAGCGGCATCCCGAATCCAATGGTCGTGGCCTCCGGCACCCCCTCCCCCAGCGTCACCGCGGTCGACCTGAGATGGAAGAACGGCACCGTGGTCCACGTCCCGATCGTGACAGTGACCGGAACCCGATTCGCATCCTTCGCCTGGGACCCCGCGAACCCCCCAGAAGCCGTGGAACAGATAGGCCCCGCCGGCGTCCAAAGCATCAGAATCACCCACGACAAATCAGCCACCTGGACCAACGCCAAGGAACCAAAGGACTCACTAGTCCAAGCCGCACCCCCACCCATCACCACCCCAACAGGCACCCCCAACCTGTCCCAAACCCCACAAGTAAACCCCATCTCCTCAGGCATCCTCGGCGCAGGCACAGTCTCCGGCCACCAATGGCAACTCGCCTACGAGATCATCCCCAGCGGCTCAGCCGCCAACAGCTCCAACGAAGTCTTCTGCACCGACACAACCATCGACACAACAACAACCCAAGGCGGCTGCACCAGCAGCCAACCCTTCGCCACCCCCGGCATCAACTTCACCTACTCCACCAGCCACACCCAATCCCCCCTCACCACCACCTACGGCGCCGCCGAAGCAGGCACCACCGCAGTAGGCCTGGAATGGCCCAACGGCACAAAAACAGCAACCCCCATCCACCTCGTAACAGGCATCCCCATGGCCGCCCTAGCCTTCGACCCCGACAACGCCCCATCCCACCTACTAGAATTCGGCCCCTACGGCGAATACCGCATCCCCCTAACCGGCCACGTTTACTACAACTGGACTTTCAACTGGCCGAGCCGGTAGTTGGCGAGGCCGCTGCGTATGGGAGTCAACGATCATCTGCGGGTCGGTCGTGGGAACCGTCGCCCACGACTTCTGATCGCCGAGACCGCCGGGTCCTGACGCCAGCGACACGTTGGGAAAGTCAGCACCGTCGCAGCCGTGCTTCAGCCCCTTCGCTCGTACTCGGCCGTCCGCTGATGGGCTGTTGATGGGCTGTCGTGCGCAGCTTCGATGCCACGAGATGCGCAGCGAATTGCTAGTGGGTGCTGGGATGAGGAGGCTCGCCTCTTAGCGCGCCGGCGTTTCCATCGCCGCGTATCGGTGGCCACCATGCTGTTCCCGTTGTTGTCGAACAACGAGGCGTATATAAGCAACCCGTTCTGTACGGCAGAGCGCGACGCGAGGAAGAAAATACTCGATCTGCTTGAGTTGATGAACGAGACCAGGAAGCGCCAGCAGCGACTGAGCCTGAATCATCAGCTGCCCTGGACACCACCGCGCCCCGGCTCCAAGGCCGGCATTGCGCCCAACGTCGGAACCGACCTGTGGCCGATCAACGGCCTGCGACTGCCAGCGAAGAACTCCACTCTCGATCGCGCCAGGCTACGCCGATATCCGCAAGGATCGGACCCTGCTCGCGACTTGATCAATTGGCACTGTGGCAACCGCGCACGACGTGGACGGCCGAGGATGGGGCGCGCACTGATGGCGTAACGCACGGCGGTGGTGGGGTGCAGGCCGAACAGCGTCGTGAGGTGTAGGACGCCGGCGCCCTTGGTCAGCGCTTCGTGCAGGCACCTGCTGCACAGACACCAAACACGAGTGTGGTCGCGAATGGAGCACTTAGCCCAGCCGGATAATGGACGCGATACGGATAGTTCCGGCTGAGTCGTATCCGCCAGAAGATGAGACTCTGGAGGCCGGGTACATGGCGCATTCCTCGATCGCAGCGGAAGCACGGGCAAAAACGGACGTCGCCGTGGAGGTCGCCATCGTCGCGCCGAAACATCACGCCGGTTGGATGCGGCCCGCCAAGTGCCGCACCCAACCGACGTTGCATTTGTGTAGGCGAGATCCTGATTGATCTCCATTCGACGACGCCGCCGACGGCCAGGCCTCAAATGTGCTGACTTGCTACAGCGGCGAGACCACCCGCTACGCCAGAAGACAAGTATTCAGGCTATTGCCCAACCGCTCGCGAAGTGGCCCGCAAGGTGCGTTGCCTTCGATAACGCACAGGTCAGCCCGACACCGACTTGAAGGACCCGCGGACCGTACAGAGGAGCAAAAGTACAAGGGAAGCGCCGCCGGATGTCATACAACTTCCCCGAGCAGGTCGGAGGAGGCCAGCAACTGCCTAAGCTCCTCATCCAAATCGCCGTAGTAAACCTCATACACACCATCGTCGACGTCATGATCTTCCTGACACTCCTGCGCCTTGACGTCGGCAGCCCTGAGCTGAATATGCAGCGAGGACTGCCACCAGGCACGGTATCGATCAGCGATACCTCGGTATGCCGACGCCGGATCGTTCGCTCCAGATTCGACGTGAACTGTCCGGTCATGACTCGAGCCGACGAACCAGTCCGTAAGCGGCACCGGCTGGACACCGCCGCACCTCATCTGCTGGTGCAACCCCCAACACACGTCTTCGGCATGAAGGCCTTGAGAGGCAACGAGATCGAACCAACTGTCCAAGGGCGCCGCCGGCGCAGATCCGACCGCCATCTCCAGCCGACCTTGCCTTTGCTGCGCGACCGGCGCGGAAGCAAGGCAACCGTCCATAACGAGCAGTCCAGGCATTCGGTCTTCTCGCTCGGCCAATTGGCTCAGCGCCGCGCGCAGAAGTCGCTCTCCATGCCTGCTTGCCCATCCGTCAGCCGGGTCACGGCCGATAGCCAAAAGCAGGTAGCGCTCATCGCTGGCACGCACCACCGCCAGCATGTCCCGCATCTCCCGCCCAGCCGCGACGGCAACAAGCAGATCCATCAGCTGCCTGGGCACCAAGTCTGCGGCGGCCAACTGATCGAAAGCACGCCTGCGTACACGACGCTTTAGATCCTGCAGGCCCATCTGCGAATCTGCGGTCCGCATGATCTGCCGGATCTCGCCGGCCTCGCACTTCAACAACTGAGTCAGTATGCTTGTATCGGTTGCGCTCATTGAGTTCCTCCCCCTCCTACGCCCCGGCGTACGGGGCGGTGATTCTGAGCGTGGAACACGATCAAAGCTCGGGCGAAGTCATCGCACATAGTCACTTTCCTTGTTCGGGGGCCGCCCCGCCCCTCCGGGGCAGCCCTTTCTCAACGTGCGGTCGGGGCCCGTCCCCCACCTCGCCGGGGATCCCGAGCTACCCCAGCGTCCGGCTTCGGCGGCGGCCTCTGGCCGGGGATCAATTGCGCCCGGCCCATGAGGTCCATCACGATCGGCCGCAGATTACGCAGACCCATATACAGGTTCGAGGACACCGTGTTCTTCTTCTTGCCCGTCTCCGTCACGATCTCCTCCAGATTCAGCTCCCGCAGGTAGCGCAGGAACACAATCTGATGCTGTGTGGGATGGGTCCCCGCCAGCTGATGCATCGCCGTACGGATCACGGTCCGGGTGTGGCCGGTCTGCGCGATCTCCTCCACCGGGGAATCCACCCCGCCGCGCAGTTCCTCCACCGAGACGGAGTCCACGTCCTGGAGCGCGACCTGAACTTCCTGACCGCGGCTCTTGTAGCGGGGTCGATGTTCCCGGTAGTAGTCGATCACCTTGCGGCGAGCTGTGGTGTTCAGATAGCCCTTCGCGGAAGGCTGGCGAACGTGGCCCCAGTTCTCCAGAACCGTCAGATACGACTCCTGCACCACGTCATCTCGCGCCGATGGATCATCGATCGCGCTAGCGACGTACCCCTTCGTCCCAGCGAACGTCTCGTCGTAGAAGACTTCGAAGGTGAACGGCAACGCGTCGTCCAAGGCGTAACCGACCAGACCCGTCGCCACTTCGGCAAGGTCCCCTTCCATCCGAAGCAGCGCTTCGACGTCAACGACCAGTTGTTGCGGCGACCCCATCAGGCTTCCTCCCGGCTGCTGCGCGGCGCGCAACCGGGGGCGGGAATCCGGACAGTCAACACCCGCCCGTGCGGATCACGGTCGGTGATCACAGCGCCAGCGACCCCGTCCTTTATCAAGGCACTCAGCGTAGCTCGCCTTTCCCGCTCGGTAGCCACCAACGTGGCCCGTCGCTCCTGTTCGGCGGCGACCAAGGTCGCCCGGTTCTGCTGCTCCATCCGGACCGCTATGCGGCCCCGGACAAGCTCGGTGATCGGGCCAGACTGGCCACTGCGGGCCAGCATCGAACGTGCCAGCACGGCAGCGCCGGTGGGGTCGGCCATCGATGTCCCCCTTTGACTGGGTTAGCTAATACTTCGATACATGGGCACGTCGGGACATCGAGTGGCCCAGAACGCTGAGGATCCGTCCCGGTCGTACTGGCGGGACTTCACCGTTAAAGACGGAGAACCCTCTGAAAACTTCAATGGCCGCCGAAACGAGTGGCTGACCAGCCACTACGCCAGACATTCGGTCAGGTACCCAGGACATGGCGCCCGCCGCAGCCCAAGCCTCCCGGCATCCATCCCCGCTGTCCGCTACGGCGCAGTAATCGTCGGGATCATCGCTACCGCCGTCACCGTGGCGCAGGAGCCGCAGGCCGCGCAGCAGAGCTGCTAGCTGTCGGAATTTCCCTCCCCGGCGCCTTAGGGGCGCCCGAAAGAGCGTCCGGCACAGACGCCCGCCGTCACCAGCTTGTCTCCGTCGTTTCAGACGCTCTGGAGGCTCGTTCCTCAACAATAGGGAGAAGAACTCTGGGTCTACTTGCGAACTGTGATGTTCCAAGATTGCGGGGCACGATTGCGGCACAGCCGGGGCACAGCCTGGCCTACGCCGTTGCGCCGTGCCCTACACCTAGACACGAAAAAGGCCCTTCACGCAGGTGAAGGGCCCAGAGTGCCTGTTAAACGTATGTGCCCCCGGTAGGATTCGAACCTACGCACCCGCCTCCGGAGGGCGGTGCTCTATCCCCTGAGCTACGGGGGCTCGGGACGTAGGAAACGATATCAGGTCCGCAGCAGCTGTTGCGCCACGGTTTACCCGCGCGCAGTGCGCCGGTCCGTACCGCATGGAGTCACCCGAGGATCGCGTACACAGTGGTGGCCTGTGCGGCGGGTGGGCCCAGTGGGGTGCCTGTGGTCGGAGCTGGTGTCATGACGATGTCCGTGAATGCCAGTGTGCGGCCGAGTTTGGTGATGCTGGCCGTGATCAAGACATCCGTCTCCTGGACAGGTCTCTGGAACGTGGTGTTCTGCTGAACTGTCGTCATCGGGCAGAAGCCGCCGCGGGCTGCGCTGATGGCCAGTACTGTCGTTGTGTCTGCGGCGGCCATGAGTGCCTGTCCGCATAGGGTGCCGCCCTCTCGGGCGAGTGTGGGCGACCAGGGCAGGCGGGTTGTCACGCTGGTCGGGGACGTCTGCTCGACGCTCAGGTTGAGGGTGAGGATCCAGGGGGCGAAGTTCTCGTGGAGGATCTGAGCTGTTGCTTCGGGGGTGAGGGGGGCAGGGGGCTGATTGGTGGTCACCCTCACACCATATGGGTGGGGTTACCGGTGGGGCTTGTGCTGGGGCGGGGGGTGTGGGCGTGGGTTCCGGGGGTTCGGTGTGGGGTGTTCCCTGAAGTCAGACATCTGAGCGTGGGCTCTGGGAACAGCTCTTGGCGGTCGGTCCGGTTACGGTAACCTAAGCGCTCACTACTCGGCCGCACGTCGGGTTCCGGAGCATCGATCCCGGGCCGTCGCGGCCGTCCCTCTACCGCGTTCGAGGACACATCACAATGGGACAGACTCTGCAGGAGAGCCTCCTCAACCCGACCAACCGCCCGCAGGTCGTGACCGACTGCGAGCAGCTCATCGATGAGCAGGTCCGGGACTCGGGGCTGATGGTGAAGGGCGCCTACAAGGTCGTCACCGCTTTCAAGTCCGACATCATCCACGACGCCGTGGACACCCTGGTGGACGACTTCGTGGCCCGCCTGGAGCCGTTCCACGCGGACTTCGTCACCGCCGGCGGCGGTTCGTTCGGGGACTACCTCGCCGCCCGCGGGCCCGAGGTGGCCAACGCGCTGCTCGGTGTCACCGACGAGCGGGCCGCGCAGTCCGACCGTGCCACGCTGCGCAAGGCGTACGAGCAGGTCCGCCCGAAGGGCGCCGAGAACATCGAGAAGGCGCTGCCGAAGCTGGGCAAGATCGTGGAGAAGTACACCAGCTGAACCCGGCCGGCTGATTCGGTAGGGCTTCTGGATCTGCGTCAGGGGGCACGGAGCGCTGCCTCGCCGGACGCGGAACCGTCACGGCGGCTGTCCCGGGCGTCCCCGGGGCAGCCGCCGCTTTTACCTGGTGGCCGGCCCGCTGTCCCCTGCGGTCCACCACTGACACCGGCACGGTGTCCCACATCGCCGTCACCGGCCGCGCGCATGAGCGTGGTGGCGCGCTGACCGGCTCGCGATCCGCGCCGGTGATACGTGCGGTTCAACGACCGAGCGACCCGGCGGTTACGGGCGTCACTCAGGTTCGTGGGCGTTCGGCGAATTGGGGGAAAGCGCCTGGGAAGCGCTACCCGATCCCCGCGCTCAGACCCTCCCCCGGCACAGTTCCAGCACCGCCATGGCGACCGTCACGCCGGGCCGCCCCAGCGACTCCCGGTACCTGGCGATGATCTCCGTCTCCCGCTTGAGGTCCAGCCGACGACCGCCCTCGGCGATGCGCGCGGCCTGAATCGTGGCGGCGGTCTGCACCCGCTCCGCGATCAACGCGAGGATCCGGGAGTCGAGGTCGTCGATCTGCGCCCGCCCGGACAGGACGCCGGTCGGCGTCGGCTGCCCGACCGACGTCGGCTGCCCGACGGACTCGACAGAACCGACCGACTCGACAGAACCGACGGACTCCACGGTCTCCACGGACAAGCTCCGAGGCACACTCACGGGCACGACGGCGACGCCGTCCGGCCCGACCGGCTCAGGCTGTGCGGCAGGGGTGGCGGTGGCACTGGGGGTCATGGCTGGGGCTCCTCCGGCTGGGCCCGTCCCCCGCCGCACCCGGCGCGCTCGCGGAAAAACCGAACGCCCCGGACCGGAAGGGGTCCGAGGCGCTCGTTGGCTTGTCCTGCTCAGCTGCCGACGATGGCTAGGGACCGTTGTCCATAGCCATAAAAGAATCGGCGGTTTGCGAGCATAACGCCATCGTGCCACGCGTTCCGCTCCCCGGTCCAGCCGATCTCGTGATGCGGACCTGGGGAAACCTCAACGCCACTCAGGCGTCGCCCGCGAGCCACCAGACCTGCTCGCTCCAGGCCCCGTCACGCCCACACATTGATGTTCGCCCGCTCCGCATCCCCGTACTGCTGCTGAGCGACCTCCAGCACCTTCCCGATCTGCTGAAGCACCTCGTTCAAATCCGCCTGCGCCTGATCCCACTGGTGCTGCCGCGCCTGATAGTCGGCAGCGGCCTGCCCGCTCCAGGTCTGCGTCAGCGGCGTCAGCAGCGACCGCAGATCGTGCAGCTTGCTGTTCAGCTCGTTGTGCGCCGCCACCACGTTCTGCGACGCCGCGGACAGCGTCTCGGCGTGGACAAGCAGCTCGCCTCCGTACGTCATGGCGGCTCCCTCCCTCAGCCGATCAAGCCGGCGACGCGGTTGACGGCGGTCGTGTTCGACTCCTCGGCCGCCGAGTACCGGCGGTGGGTCCCGCCCAGCGACTCCGCGATCCCGCCCAGCGCCGCGTTCAGCTTGCGGGCATCGGCGTTCCACCGCTGATGCAGCTGCTGGAACGCCGAGGACGCCGCGCCCTTCCAGGTGGCGGCGATCGGCTCCAGCTGCGCCAGCAGCGTCGAGAGCAGGGCGGCGATCTCCTCGTTGACCGTGCCGACGTGCACGGCGGCCTGCGCCATCACGTCCAGCGTCGCGCCGAACTGCGCCGCGCCGCCTGGCGCGGCGGGCACGGACGCCATACCGGACGCCATACCGGACGCCGACGCCGGCATCGACGTCGGCATCGACGCGGGCATCGACGCCGGGCCGCCGGGCGCCGGGACGAACGCGGCCGAGGCGGGCTCCGTCATGCGGATCACCATCCCCTCATGTGCTGTGCGGTGACGCCATAAAGGAGTTGGTCGGTGACCTGGAGTGACGTCGAGTCACCACGGTAGCCCCGGGTACCGACAATCGGAACCTTTCGGTCGCCGCGTCACCCGTTTTGAGGAACGCCCCGCCGCCCCGGCCTCACTTCATCCGCAGCGTCTTGAGCAGCTTCAACGAGCGCAGCATCAACGCGCCCCACCGCTGGTCGGACATCCCGAACCAGGGCGCGATCGGCAGCAGCCGCTCCTGCGCCGTGGTCTGCGCCTCGGTGAACCGCAGGATGCCCTCGGCCCCGTGCCGGCGCCCGAGCCCGGACTGCCGCATCCCGCCCATCGGCGCCGCCACCGAACCCCACGCCGCGGCGTAGGCCTCGTTGACGTTCACAGTGCCGGTGTGCAGCTTGACGGCGATCTCCCGAGCCCGCTTGTTGTCGCGCGTCCACACCGAGGCGTTCAGCCCGTACTTCGTATTGTTCGCCTCGGCGACGACTTCGCTCTCGCTCTTGAACGAGTACACGGACACCACCGGCCCGAACGTCTCATCGCCGTGGACCCGCATGATGTCCTTGACGTCCCCGAGCACCGTCGGCTCGTAGAACAGCGGACCGATGTCCGCGCGGCGACGCCCGCCAGACAGCACCTTGGCGCCCTTCGCCTTGGCGTCCTCGACGTGCAGGGTCACGTTCTCCAACTGCTTGGTGTTGGTCAGCGATCCCATGTCGGCGGTGTAGTCGAGCCCAGAGCCCAAACGCATAGCGCGAACTTCAGTAAGGAAGCGCGCCAGGAAGTCGTCGTATTTGGTGTAGTGAACGTATATACGCTCAATAGAGATACAAAGCTGTCCCGCCGAAGAGAAGCACCCGCGCACCGCGCCGGACACCGCCTTCTCGATGTCGGCATCGTCGAGCACCAGCATCGCGTTCTTACCGCCGAGCTCCAGCGAGCACCCGACGAGCCGCGCCGCCGCGGCCTGCGCCACGCTGCGCCCTGTAGCCGTCGATCCGGTGAACGCGATGTAGTCAGCATTGTCGATCACCGCCGGACCGACGACCGGACCATCGCCGACCACGACCTGCCACAGGTCCTCCGGCAATCCGGCCTGCACCGCGAGCTCCCGCAGCCGCAGCCCGGTGAGCGCGGTCTGTGTGTCCGGCTTGTGCACCACCGCGTTACCGGCGATCAGCGCAGGTATGACATCCGACACGGACAGTGCCAGCGGGTAGTTCCACGGCGTGATGATCCCCACGACGCCCTTAGGAACGCGGGCCTCGGTCACCTTGGTCAACACCGGCAGGACACCGCGTCGCCGCTTCGGCCGTATGTAGCCGCGCGAGGCGTACGCATAGTGCCGCGTGGCAGCGGCGGCCGACAGCACCTCGTCCAGAGCGTGCTTACGGGCCTTGCCGGTCTCGATCTGCACCAGATCCAGCAGCTGCTCCGAACGCTCCAGCAACAGGTCATGCAGGCGCCGCGCGACCTTGGCCCGCTGCGACAGCGGCGTCGTGGCCCACGTCTGCTGTGCCCGCCGCGCCGTCTCGAACGCCGCGCGCACATCCTGCGGCGCGCTCGCCGGATAATCCGCGATCAGCTCGCCGGTGAGCGGGCTGTAGGACTGCGTCCGACCGCCTACCGCGCCATGGATCGATACCTTGCCGACAAGGCGCTCTACCAGGTCGGCGGACAGGCGCGTATGGATCGTCTCAAGGCGCGAGGCCTCTCCGTGGCCGGTCCCGGCCGGAGTGCTCTGCGCATCCTCCGATATGCCGTTGCCAGGATCGATGGTGTCGGCGGTCATGGCGACGAGCCTCCCAGAAAAACCCGGCGGTGTCAGCCGTCGGTAGCAACCTGTGAAGACGTCGAGAGCGTCTTCTTGCGTGCGTTTCGCACAGCGTACGTCGCTACCTTTGCCGGCGCCTTCTGCGCCCCGAGACGATCAGGCAGGATGAGCCGTACCGCAGCTCAGTGAACGTTGATAGGCGCGTTCTTGATCCCGTCGATCACCTGGCGCGTCCCGAGCGGCGCGACAAGCTTCACCGAAGCCTCGCCGTTGCGCGCGATGTCCGGGCACATGACGCCGATGCGCGCGTGAGAGGTCTCCTTCAGCTCCACGACCACCTTCGAGGCGTCCTGGCTCATGACGACCAGCTGCGGCTGGTCACTGCAACCGCCCCAGGTGACCTCGGCGATCAGCGTGACACCGTCGGAAGCCAGAGTGACACCCTGCGGCGAGACGTACTTCACCTGCGCGGACGGGTCGGGCTTGGCGGGGCTGCTCGACGAGGAGCCGCCAGGCGAGCTGGGAGCGATCGGCTGGCTGCCGCTGCTGGTTCCCGTGGTGGGGCCGCCGGGGGCCGCGGACGGCGGCTCCGAGTTCTCCGTGCTCGTGGTTCCGCCGGGGGACGTGGACGATGTCACGTCGCTTCCCGGGCCGGCCGCCGCCGAATGCGAGTCCCCCGAGCTGCGGGAGGCGCAACCGGCCAGCGTCACCAGCACAACGGCGGTGCTCGCCACGGTCTTCACCAGAAGCTTCATTTCGCTCCATCTCCTCGCGGTCACTGCTTCTGGGACTTGGACGCGGTGGCTCTCGCCCGGGTTCCCACGCGTTTCCCGAATTTTCGAGCGTCATGTCCTGCCACAGATCAATACGCCCGCTGGTCGGCCCAATTCTCGACCAAATGGCCGACGGGCCGGTCAGTCTTCCCGCGAGTTAGCGTAATAACTCCTCATAGCCCACGCCGGTCGCGGCTACAGACTGCTCCCATAGCGCGGCAGCCACAGTCTCGTCCTGCGCGATGGCGCTCATGAAGGCCAAGGTGGGAGCGCCGCGCATTTCCCCAGGACCGCGCGGTCCGATGTACTCACCGCCGAAGAGATCCACATGTGTGGCCGCGTATAGCGAGGGCCACGCGCCGGTGGCAGCGCTCTGACCGGTCGCCCGGGTAACCAGCTGTGCGAGTCCGGAGACAACTCGATTGTGGCGGCTGAACGAGGTCTTGGTGAACAGTCCTGTCGCCGCATAGCCGGGATGCGCGGCGACACTCGCTAAGGCGAACCGCACGCGCTTGGCTCTGCGATCAAGTTCCTTAGCGAACAGCAGATTAGCGAGCTTGGAGCGTCCGTATCCGGCCACGCGGCGGTGGCTGTCTGATTCGGCGGTGCCGCCGGACCTGGCGCTGGTGAAGCGAGCGCTGCCGGATGGTCCACCGTCACCCACGCCGTCTTCGTGCTCCGCCTCACCCAGCTTCGCACCTTCCGATAGGGATCCGGAGCTGGCTTCATCATGGGCCGTGGCCTCAACGCCTACCGGCACAAAATCCCAGATCGGCTTCGCGTGGCGATGGGTCAGGCTGGAGACGGTGACCACCCGGGGCGCCTCCGCGGCCAGCAGCAACGGCAGCAGGCGGCCGGTAAGCGCGAAGTGCCCCAGGTGGTTGGTCCCGAACTGCAACTCGAAGCCGTCGGCGGTGGTGTGGCCGTCCGGGACCATGACGCCCGCGTTGTTCACCAGGATGTCCACCGCCGCGGTCCGGTCGGCCAGGTCGGCGGCGGCGTCCTCGACCGAGTCCAGGCTCGCCAGGTCGACCGGGACGACCTCGACCAGGCCCCGCGCGGAGGGGACCACCGAAGTGATCCTCTCCAGCGCGTGCGTTCCCCTGACCGGATCGCGGACGGCGAGCAGGGTACGGGCCCCATGACGCGCGAGTTCCAATGCCGTCTGGAACCCGATCCCGCTGCTGGCCCCCGTGACCATGGCGACTCGCCCCGTCAGATCCGGGATTTCTTCCGGAGTCCAATGCGGCATAGCGCCATCCTGGCGTGATCAGCCGCG
Source organism: Catenulispora yoronensis (assembly GCF_039531695.1). Taxonomy (NCBI): domain Bacteria; kingdom Bacillati; phylum Actinomycetota; class Actinomycetes; order Catenulisporales; family Catenulisporaceae; genus Catenulispora; species Catenulispora yoronensis. The sequence continues at coordinate 73,691 of NZ_BAAAQN010000009.1, read as the reverse complement.
CGTGTCACTATGCGGGAAGCGCGGCCTCGATGGCTTCGACCACTTCGGAGGCCTCAGGCTCGGTGCGCGGGCGGAATCGCTTAAGCACCGTTCCGTCCGCACCAATAAGGAACTTTTCAAAGTTCCACGTGATATCCCCGGCGTTGCCCTCGGCATCGGTCGTCTTCGTGAGTTCCTGGTACAGCGGGTGCCGGTTCTCGCCGTTGACCTCGATCTTCTCCAGCAGCGGGAAGGTCACACCGTAGGTCGCGGAGCAGAACTCCTGGATCTCGTCCGAGGTACCCGGCTCCTGCGCGCCGAACTGGTTGCAGGGGACACCGACGACGGTGAACCCCCGTTCGGCGTAACGCTCGTGGATCCGCTCAAGGCCCTCGTACTGCGGAGTGAGGCCGCAGCGGGAGGCCACGTTGACCAGCAGGACGGCTTTGCCCGCGTAGTCGTTCAGGGAGGCCGGCTTTCCGTCGAGTGTGTTGATCGGGATGTCGTAAAGACTCATGTCCGCCATCAAAGCACGGGACCGCTACATAACCGGCACAACGTCAGGCGCGCCGAGCCGGGCGGCGTCGGCCGTGGCGTCGTCTGGCTGCTCTTGGGATTCGCGTTCAGCGGCGATGCGCGCGGCATAGTGCTCAACCTCACGCTTGACCTGTTCCTCGGTCCAGCCGAGCACCGGGGCGATCAGTCGCGCGGTGGGTTCGGCCGCGCTGACGCCGCGGTCGAACGTCTCGATGGAGACGCGGAGGCGGCGCGACAGGACGTCGTCCAGGTGCAGGGCGCCTTCGAACTGGGCCGCATACACGACCTCGGCCTTAAGGTAATCCTCCGCGCCGGGCAGGGGCTCCGAAAGCTCGTGCTGCTCGGACATCAAGTCCAGCACTTCGTCGATCAACGAGCCGTAGCGGCGCAGCAGGTGTTCCACTCGGGCGACGTGCAGTCCGCTCCGTGCGGCGATGCGCGAACGGTTGTTCCACAGCGCTTGGTAGCCGTCCGCGCCGAGCAACGGGACGTTCTCGGTGACGGACGCCGGGATGCCGCCACCAAGGCCGTGGACCGCCGCGTCGACGGCGTCCTGGGCCATCACCCGATAGGTCGTGTACTTGCCGCCTGCGACGACCACCAGGCCCGGCACGACGTGCGCCACGATGTGCTCGCGGGAGAGTTTGGAGGTCTCGTCGGACTCGCCGGCCAGCAGGGGGCGCAGCCCGGCGTAGACGCCTTCGACATCAGCTCGGGACAGTGGGACGTTCAGAACCTCATTGACATGATCCAGCAAGTATTGGATGTCAGTTTTGGACGCTGCGGGATGCGCCTTGTCCAGAGTCCACTCGGTGTCAGTGGTCCCGATGATCCAGTGCCGGCCCCAGGGGATGACGAACAGCACAGACTTCTCTGTACGCAGGATCAGTCCGGAAGAGGAGTGGATGCGGTCCTTGGGGACGACCAGGTGGATCCCCTTAGAGGCGCGCACATGGAATCGTCCGCGCTCCCCCACCAGAGCCTGCGTGTCATCCGTCCACACGCCGGTAGCGTTCACCACCTGCTTGGCGCGGATCTCCTGAGTCTTGCCGGTCTCCAGGTCCCGCACGATGACGCCGGTGACGCGTTCGCCTTCGCGCAGGAAGCCCGAGACACGTGCGCGGGACGCTACATGCGCGCCATAGCTTGCGGCGGTGCGCGCGAGGAAGGTGACGTACCGCGCGTCGTCCACCTGCGCGTCGTAGTACTGGATCGCTCCTACTAGCGAAGAACGCTTAAGCGCCGGCGCGATACGCAGGGCACCGCGGCGCGTCAGCTGACGATGCAGCGGGAGCCCTCTGCCGTGGCTGGAGGACGTCGCCATACCGTCGTAGAGCGCGACGCCGGAACCCGCATATACGCGTTCCCAAGCACGTCCCGTCAACGGATACAGAAACGGCACCGGCCGCACCAGGTGCGGTGCCAGGCGCTGCAACAGCAGCCCCCGTTCCTTAAGCGCTTCCCGGACCAGCCCGAAGTCGAGCATCTCCAGGTAACGCAGACCGCCGTGGATGAGTTTGGAGGAGCGGGAGGACGTCCCCGACGCCCAGTCCCGCGCCTCCAACAAACCCACGGACAGGCCCCGGGTCGCGGCGTCCAACGCCGTCCCGGTGCCGACCACACCGCCGCCGACCACCACGACGTCGAGCTCTCGCTCGGCCATCGCAGCCAGCGCCTTCTCCCGCTCCGCCGGTCCCAGCCGCACACTACGCACGACTCAAGCCTGCCCTAAGCGCGGGCCCCACACGCGACCGGGGACGCCACGTCACCCGTGAAGCCGATCACAGGGTGCGCCGACACCAGGAAGGGGTAGCGGGACGGCGAACGGTTCGGGGTTTCGCGGCGAACCGTTCGCGTCTCAAGCGTTCCGCTTCAGGAGCGGAGCGCTCAGGTGGCGACGGTGACCTCGACCCGCTGGAAGCCCTTGAGCTCGGTGTACCCGCAAGTGCCCATGGCACGGCGCAGCGCGCCCGCGAGGTTCATGGTGCCGTCCGGCGAGGAGGAAGGACCGACGAGGATCTCCTCCAGCGTTCCCACTGTGCCGACCGCTGTGCGGTGGCCGCGCGGGACGGAAGCGTGGTGCGCCTCGTTGCCCCAGTGGTAGCCGCGGCCGGGCGCCTCGGCGGCGCGGGCGAGCGGGGAGCCGATCATTACTGCGTCGGCGCCGCAGGCAATCGCCTTGGTGATGTCGCCGGAAACGCCCATAGCGCCGTCCGCGACGACGTGCACATAGCGGCCGCCGGACTCGTCCAGGTAGTCGCGCCGCGCGGCGGCGACGTCGGACACGGCCGAGGCCATGGGGACCGCGATGCCCAGGACGTCACGCGTCGTCTGCGTCGACCCGCCGCCGAAGCCGACGAGGATGCCCGCGGCGCCGGCGCGCATCAGGTGCAGCGCCGCCTGATAGGTGGCGCAACCGCCGACAACCACGGGGATCTCAAGGTCGTAGATGAACTGCTTGAGGTTCAGCGGCTCGGCGTTCGCGGAGACGTGCTCGGCCGACACGGTCGTACCGCGGATGACGAGCATGTCCAGGCCCGCCGATACGGCGACGGAGTGAAACTCCGCTGTGCGCTGCGGCGACAGTGCGCCGGCCACAGTGACACCCGCCGCGCGGACCTCCTTGATACGCGCGGAGATGAGTTCGGCCTGGACCGGCGCGCTGTAGATCTCCTGAAGACGCTTGGTGACGGCGTCCTCGGAGAGTGTGGCGATCTCCTGGAGGAGCGGCTCGGGGTTCTCGTAGCGAGTCCACAGGCCTTCGAGGTTCAGGACGCCGACGCCGCCGAGCTTGCCGATCCGGATCGCGGTGGCCGGAGACACCACGGAGTCCATCGGCGCGACCATGAAGGGCGTGTCGAACCGGTAAGCGTCGATCTGCCAGGCGATGGAGACCTCTTCGGGGTCCCGGGTGCGGCGCGACGGCACTACCGCCACATCGTCGAACCCGTAGGCGCGGCGGCCACGCTTGGCCCGGCCGATCTCGACCTCGGTCACCTGGTCTACCTCAACTTTCGATGGACGTACTTACGGCCCGACGCTATCGCGCCGGGCCGTTGAGTGCTCTATGTGTTCAGCTCTAAGAGTTCAGCGCCACGAATAGCCCGTGTTCAGCGCTTCGAGTAGTTCGGCGCCTCGACGGTCATCTGGACGTCGTGCGGGTGGCTCTCGCGCAGACCCGCCGCGGTGATCCGCACCAGCTGCGCGTCCTGCAACTGCGGGATGGTGTGCGAGCCGCAGTACAGCATCGACTGGCGCAGGCCGCCGATCAGCTGCAACGCGACCGAGGCCAGCGGGCCGCGGTAGGGTACCTGGCCCTCGACACCCTCGGCGATCAGCTTCTCGTCCGAGTCGACCTCGCCCTGGAAGTAGCGGTCCTTCGAGTAGGACTTGTTCTCGCCGCGCGACTGCATCGCGCCCAGGGAACCCATGCCGCGGTAGGACTTGAACTGCTTGCCGTTGATGAACAGCAGCTCGCCGGGCGACTCCTCACAGCCGGCCAGCAGCGAGCCGAGCATCACCGAGTCGGCGCCGGCGGCGATCGCCTTGCCGATGTCGCCGGAGTACTGCAAACCGCCGTCGGCGATCACCGGTACGCCGTGCTCCTTGGCCACCTGCGCCACCTCATACACAGCGGTCACCTGCGGCGCACCGACCCCGGCCACTACGCGCGTAGTGCAGATGGAGCCGGGACCCACGCCGACCTTGACGCCGTCGGCACCGGCCGTGATCAAGTCGTGCGCGCCGGGACCGGTGACCACGTTGCCGCCGATCACGTCGATGTGCGGCGCCTCGGCCTTGACCTTGGCGATCATGTCCAGCTCGACCTTGGAATGGCCGTGCGCGGTGTCCACCACGAGGAAGTCGACACCGGCCGCCACCAGGGCCTGGGCCCGCTCGAAGGAGTCGCCGAGGATGCCGATCGCCGCGCCCACGCGCAGCCGGCCGTTCGCGTCCTTGGTGGCCAGCGGATACTTCTCGCTCTTGTCGAAGTCCTTGACCGTGATCAGGCCGGACAGCCTGCCGTCCGGGGTGACCAGCGGAAGCTTCTCGATCTTGTGCCGGGCCAGGAGTTTCATGGCGTCCTCGCCGCTTATCCCGGCCGGGCCGGTCACCAGCGGCATCGGGGTCATGACCTCGGCCACCCGGCGCGTCTTGTCGACCTCGAACCGCAGGTCGCGGTTGGTGATGATGCCCAGCAGCGTGCCGTCGGGGCCGGTCACCGGCAGGCCGGAGATGCGGTACTTCGCACACAGCGCGTCGACCTCGGCCAGGCTGGCCTCCGGGGCGACCGTCACCGGCTGGGTGACCATGCCCGACTCGGAGCGCTTGACCAGGTCCACCTGCGCCGCCTGGTCGGCGATCGACAGGTTGCGGTGCAGGACGCCCACGCCGCCCTGGCGGGCCATCGCGATGGCCATCCGGGCCTCGGTCACAGTGTCCATCGCGGCGCTGATCAGCGGGATGTTCAGGCGGATGTTGCGCGACAGCCGGGTGCCGGTGTCCACCTCGCTGGGCACCACCTCGGAGTAGGCCGGGACCAGCAGGACGTCGTCGTAGGTGAGGCCGAGGTTCGCGAACTTGGCGGGGAGGCCGGCGTCAGACATGTCACCATCCGAATGTCAAGGGGGACCGATAAGCAATCTTCCCCCAGGAATCCGGCCCGACCAAACCGATCAGTGGATGATCGCCCGGCGCGTGGCCAGGATCACAACGACACAGCACCCCGTACCCCGCGGCCGCCCCCTCGGCACCGCGGCCGCCCCCCGGTCCGCCGTCAGCGGACCAGGCCCCACCGGAACCCGAGCGCGACGGCGTGCGCCCGGTCGGAAGCGCCGAGCTTCTTGAACAGCCTGCGCGCATGGGTCTTCACCGTGTCTTCCGAAAGGAACAGGTCGCGCCCGATCTCGGCGTTGGAGCGGCCGTGGCTCATCCCCTCCAGCACCTGGATCTCCCGGGCGGTCAACGTGGGCACGGCCCCGATCTCGGCCGGCCGCAGCCGCCGCGGCGCCAGCCGCCACGTCGGGTCGGCCAGCGCCTGGCTGACCGTGGCCCGCAGCTCCGCCCGCGAGGCGTCCTTGTGCAGGTAGCCCCGGGCCCCGGTGGCCACCGCGAGCGCCACCCCGTCCAGGTCCTCGGCCATGGTCAGCATGATGACCCGGGCGTTGGGATCGTTGGACAGCAGCCGGCGCACCGTCTCCACCCCGCCCAGCCCCGGCATCCGGACGTCCATCAGGACCAGGTCCGAGCGGTCGGCCGTCCACCGGCGCAGCACCTCCTCGCCACTGTTGGCGGTGGTGACCTTGTCGACGCCGGGCACGGTCGCCACGGCGCGTCGCAGCGTCTCCCGCGCCAGCGGGGAGTCGTCGCAGACTAGGATGGACGTCATTGGTCAAGCCTCCACATTCGTGAGGTTGTGACACCTATTGAGCTTATGGCGGACAGGTCCCCGTAGTCGATGGTTCGCACCGCTTCGCCACCCCTTTAGCAGGCCGCGCCGCGAAGCGCCTCCCCTGCTGGGAAGGCGGGCGGGCGGCGGGCGGGGGCGCTCGCCATCGTCACTCCGAGATGGAAAACGAGCTTCACCCGAAAGCGTTACGCGCTGCGCGATGTTTTTTTCAGACGGCGCTGAGTCGGGATCAAGCCCCGCTCGACGGACTTCGCCTGACGCGGAATCGGGGTCCACGGGCGATCTTCGGGATGGCCTGTGAAGTCGTCGGAGGCCTGGTCGCGGGGGTCGGTGCCGCCTCGCTTGGCTCGGCTCGCGGTGGTGGGGGCTTCCCGGGACGGGTTGCGGTCGGGGGCGGGACCGGTGCTCGGTCCGTTGGTCCGGCCATTCGTCCGGCCATTCGTCGACGCGTTGGCCGGCCCGGTGCCGGGGCCGGTGCCTGGGCCGGCGTTGCCGGGGCTTGCCGGGGCCGCTTTGCCGCCGTCGGCCGCGCCGGCCGCTTTGGCGGCGCCGGCGCTGCCGCCACTGCTTGTGGCGCCCCCACCGCCGCTGCCGCGGCCGTCCCGGTCGGCTCGTGCGCCCCGTCGGCTTCCGCCGCCGCCGCTCTCGTGCGGCCGGCCGGCGTCCAGCGCCCGCACCCACCCCTCATCCGCCCAGCCGTCATCTTCGGGAAACCCGATCACGCTGCCCGCGCCTTTCCTGCCGTCGTCGGATCCGGCCGACGCCCGCCGCCGCCGAGACCCGTGCCATTGCTCACACTCCGTGATCGATTGCGACAACTCAGTGACAATCGACCACGGTTCGGGGCATGATCGGAATGACCGTCCACAGGATCAGGTATTGGACAACTAACACCTGGTTCACCACGAGGTACGGCCGCCGTCGCGGCGCCGATGCAAGTTCCCGACTCTCTCTCAACGGGATCATGCACCCGCCGCGGCGTCGGCCAACACGATGTCGCCGAAGACCACTCCATCTAGCGACTCGCCGTCGGTCGTCCGACAACAGGACGACTGACCTGCGGATTCGCCGGTTTGATGGTCGAGCGAGGAAGGGCTTGCCATGGCCGACGTATCCCGTCTCCCGGGCCCCAACGCGGACTTCTGGGACTGGCAGTTGCGCGGCTCCTGCCGCGGTACCGACAGCGACCTGTTCTTCCACCCAGAGGGCGAGCGCGGACAAGCGCGCACCTCTCGCGAAGAGGCCGCGAAGGAGGTGTGCCTGCACTGCCCGGTATGCAAGCCGTGCCAGGAGCATGCGTTGAAGGTGCACGAGCCTTACGGCGTCTGGGGCGGGATGACCGAGGAGGAGCGCGAGGAGTACTACGCACGTGAGAAGTCGGCGGCGCGGGCGGCGAAGCTCGCGGCACTGGCCGGAGCGAAGAACGGCAAGCCGGTGCGCAAGCCCGCGACGAAGCTGCCGATGAAGGTACAGGTGAAGGCCTCCGGCGCACCGGCTACGGCACCCAGCAACGGGATGACGATGACGCGGCCGGCGAATGCCGCGTCGGCGGCCGGGGCGCGGGCGAAGGCTAAGGCGAAGCAGTAGCGCGGTTGCGCGGCGGCGCGGCAGTGCAGCGGCGTAGTAGCGCGGCGGCGTAGAACCGCAACGGCGCAGTAGCGCGTGCCGGGTGCCTTCGACCGACGAGTCGTCTCCTACGGGTCGTCTGCGTAGTCAGCGAACGCTAAAGGGCGGTCGTATACGGAGAGTTCCGTATACGACCGCCCTTGGCTTCGCCTAAGGGACTTCTCCTAGCGAGAGCCCTTAGCAGCCGCCGACCGTGATGCCTTAGTGGCTGTGGCCGTGGCCGTGCGAGTGGCCGTGGCCCTCGTCTTCCTTCGGCGCCGGCTTCTCGACGACCAGGGTCTCGGTCGTGAGCAGCATCGAGGCGATGGAGGCGGCGTTGGCCAGCGCGGAGCGGGTGACCTTGACCGGGTCGATGACACCGGCGGCGACCAGGTCGACGTACTCGCCGGTGGCGGCGTTCAGGCCGGAGCCGACCGGGAGGTTCGAGACCTTGTCGGTGACGACGTAGCCCTCAAGGCCCGCGTTCTCGGCGATCCAGCGCAGCGGCTCGACGGCCGCGCGGCGCACGACGCGCACGCCGGTCGCCTCGTCGCCGATCAGGCCCAGGTCGCCCTCCAGGACGGAGACCGCGTGCACCAGCGCGGAGCCACCACCGGAGACGATGCCCTCCTCGACCGCGGCGCGGGTCGCGGAGATGGCGTCCTCCAGACGGTGCTTCTTCTCCTTGAGCTCGACCTCGGTGGCCGCGCCGACGCGGATCACGCACACGCCGCCGGCCAGCTTCGCCAGACGCTCCTGGAGCTTCTCGCGGTCCCAGTCCGAGTCGGTGCCGTCGATGGCGGCCTTGATCTGCTTCACGCGGTCGGCCACGGCCGAGCCGTCGCCCGCGCCGTCGACGATCGTGGTGTCGTCCTTGGTGACGGTGACGCGGCGGGCGGTGCCCAGCACCTCGACGCCGACCTGGTCCAGCTTCAGACCGACCTCGGGCGCCACGACCTGCGCACCGGTCAGGATCGCCAGGTCCTCCAGGATCGCCTTGCGGCGGTCGCCGAACGCCGGGGCCTTGACCGCGACGGAGGTGAAGGTGCCGCGGATCTTGTTCACCACCAGGGTGGACAGCGCCTCGCCGTCGACGTCCTCGGCGATGATCAGCAGCGGCTTGCGCGACTGCGCGACCTTCTCCAGCAGCGGCAGCAGCTCGTTCAGGGAGCTGATCTTGCCCTGGTTGATCAGGATGTAGGGGTCCTCCAGGATCGCTTCCATGCGCTCCTGGTCGGTGACCATGTAGGGCGACAGGTAGCCCTTGTCGAACTGCATGCCCTCGGTGAACTCGAGCTCCAGGCCCATGGTGTTCGACTCTTCGACGGTGATGACACCGTCCTTGCCGACCTTGTCCATGGCCTCGGCGATCAGGTCGCCGATCGCCTTGTCCTGCGCCGAGATGGCACCGACCTGGGCGATGGACTCCTTGGTCTCCACCTGCTTGGCGGTGGCCAGCAGCTCCTCGGCCACGGCCTTGACCGCCGCGTCGATACCGCGCTTCAGCGCGATCGGCTGCGCGCCGGCCGCCACGTTGCGCAGGCCCTCGCGCACCATGGCCTGGGCCAGCACGGTGGCGGTGGTCGTGCCGTCGCCGGCGATGTCGTTGGTCTTGGTGGCGACTTCCTTCGCCAGCTGCGCGCCGAGGTTCTCGTAGGGGTCCTCGAGCTCCACCTCACGGGCGATGGTCACGCCGTCGTTGGTGATGGTGGGGGCGCCGAACTTCTTGTCGATGACGACGTTGCGGCCCTTGGGACCGATGGTCACCTTGACCGCGTCCGCCAGCGCGTTGACGCCGCGCTCCAGCTTGCGGCGGGCGTCCTCGTCGAATTCGAGCATCTTCGCCATGAGCGAGTACGTTCCTTGTCTTTAAGAGAAAATCCGCCCCGGCGTCACAGGCCGGGTCCCCGGCCGCCCGGGGCGGATGCAGCTTTGAGGCTGTGCGGCGCGTCGCACCCCCACCTGGGGCGGTGGCCGGGCGACGAGCGGTGTTACTTGTTGACGATCGCGAGCAGGTCGCGCGCCGACAGGACGAGGTACTCCTCGTTGTTGTACTTCACCTCGGTGCCGCCGTACTTGCTGTAGAGGACGATGTCGCCCTCCTTCACGTCGAGCTCGACGCGCTTGCCGTCCTCCCAGCGGCCCGGGCCCACGGCCAGGACGACGCCCTCCTGCGGCTTCTCCTTGGCGGTGTCCGGGATGACCAGACCCGAAGCGGTGGTCTGCTCGGCGTCGAGCGGCTTGACGACGACGCGGTCCTCGAGCGGCTTGATGGCAACGGTAGCCACGGTATGTGACCTTTCGTTCGCGTGACGGATCGGCGATGGGAACTGATTGCGGAACCTGTCGTCGCGGGTGCCAGGGTCCGGCCCGTATCGCGCTGGCACTCTCGGTGCGAGGGTGCCAAAGCGAGATTAGGCGGGGCATTAGCACTCGGTCAAGTGGAGTGCCAAGCGGGCGGGTCGGGCGTGGCGCGGGTGGGATCGGCGGGGCGGTGGCGCGGGCGGCGGTGGGGTGGCGCGGGGTCAGACGTAGTCCTCAAGGCGGGCGAAGGTGTAGCCCTGGTCTTGGACGATGCGGAAGAGGTTGGTCATTAGTTCGTGCATTTCGGGCCAGCCTTTGCCGTTGGCTTTGGGGCCACGGAAGTGGGCTAGCAGGATGTCGCCGGGGCGGAGTTTTTTGTCGGCCGCCTGCCATTGGAAGCCTTGCTTTTGGAAGGAGGCTCGCCAGTAGCAGATGGCTTTGAGGTTGTTTTGTTTGCAGGCTTCTTGGGTGGCCTTGTTGCTGTTGCCGAAGGGGGCTCGAAAAAGGTATGGGGTAGTTTTGTAGGTTTTTTCGAGTTTTTGTTGTTGGCCGGTGATCTCGGCCAGCTGGCGTTGGGGGGTCAGGGTCACCATGTTGGGGTGAGTGAGGGTGTGGTTCTGGATGGTGCAGTAGCCAGTGTCGCGGAGTTTGGCGAAGTATTCGTAGTCGGTGTGGATGAAGGTGTCGGCCAGGAACATGGTGAAGGGGATGCGGAAGTCTTTGACCATTTCGATGAAGGCGGGGTCTTTTTCGGCGCCGTCGTCGATGGTGAGGAAGCAGATTTTCTGGTCGGTGGGGATGTGGTCGATCACCGGGGGGAGGGGGACGTCGGTGTTGACGGGTTTGGTGGCGGGGGGTGGTGGGGCCGGGGCGAAGGGCTTGAGCCCGCCGTATTTGGCCGCGAGGAGGGCGGCGTCGGCGGTTTCGGGGCCTGGCGGGCGGCCGCCGGGGGTGGTCGGGGGTGGGGTGAAGGTCTGCGTCGGGTTGCCGGGCAGTGGGGTCGATGTGTTCGGGGAGGGGGTGTCGCCCTCGCCGTTGTTCTTCTGGGTCGACGGGGAGGAGGAGCCGCAGGCCGCGGCCAGGAGGGCGGGGGCGGCGGTCGCGAAGGCGGCGGCTGTGCGGAGGAAGCGGCGGCGGGAGGGAGCGGGAACCGACAACCCGTGATCTTCGCAGCCACAGCCGATGGGCCGGTCCGGCGCAGAAGCAGGCGCAGGCCCACACTCAGGCCCAAGCCCGGATTCACCCGCCCGCCCCACCGAACTCCCCCGCCGACCCCACCCACCACGCCCATCAAGCCCACCTGGCCGGACCTGCTCCTCGTACGTCACGCGTGTTCCCCAGTCAGTCGCCGTGGGGGTCCGATGCCTGTGCATTCCCCTGAATGAGGACGTCATCACCGGCGTGACAGTTGCCTAATCGGTGGGTGGGGCGAAAGTCATACGTCCAGGCGTTGGAAGATCCAGGTGTGGCCCGGGCGGGTGATGAGGTGGGGCGGGGGTTCGGCGGTGAGGGTGGTGGGGGCCGAGCCCAGGTAGTCGATGATCAGTACTACGCGTTCTTCTTCGGGGGTCTGGGTGCTGTAGGCGTTGTAGGAGGCCACGGCTTCGTCTTGCCAGAGGGGCGGGACGATGATGGCTCGGATCCATTCCTCGACCGCGGGGGCTTTGCCGGGGTGGCAGCGGACTTCCCACATCAGGGTTTGGTTCTTGGTGGTCATCGGGTCACCACGTCCACTACTGGTTGGGAGGAGTCGGCCGGGAAGGTGAGGGGGGAGGGGGTGCGGTCGCGGCGGAGGAGTTCGGAGCCGAGGGCGGCGACCATGGCGCCGTTGTCGGTGCAGAGATGGGGGCGGGGGACCCGGACCTGGATGCCGGCTTTGGCGGCGCGTTCTTCGGCCAGGACTCGGAGGCGGGTGTTGGCCGCTACGCCGCCGCCGATGAGGAGGTGGTCGGCTCCGCGTTCCTTGCAGGCCAGGATGGCTTTGCGGGTGAGGACGTCGACGACTGCTTCCTGGAAGGAGGCTGCCACGTCGGCCACGGGGATCTTGTCGCCGGCGCGTTCGCGGTGTTCGATCCAGCGGGCCACGGCGGTCTTCAGACCGGAGAAGGAGAAGTCGAGGGGGGCGTCGCGGGGGCCGGTGAGGCCGCGAGGGAAGGCGATGGCGTCCGGGTTGCCTTCGCGGGCGGCTTTGTCGATCAAGGGACCGCCGGGGAAGCCGAGGCCGAGGACGCGCGCCACTTTGTCGAAGGCCTCGCCGGCGGCGTCGTCGATGGTCTGGCCCAGGGGTTGGATGTCCTGGGTGACGTCGGGGACGAACAGCAGGGAGGAGTGGCCGCCGGAGACCAGCATGGCGACGCAGCCTTCGGGGAGCGGTCCGTGTTCGAGCTGGTCCACGCAGATGTGGGCGGCCAGGTGGTTCACGCCGTAGATGGGCTTGTCGAGCGCGAGGGCGTAGGCCTTGGCGGCGGCGACGCCGACCAGGAGGGCGCCGGCGAGGCCGGGTCCGGCGGTGACGGCGATGGCGTCGACGTCCTGGAGGGCGACCCCGGCGTCCTTCAGCGCCCGCCGCACGGTCGGCACCATGGCCTCCAAGTGCGCCCGGCTGGCCACTTCGGGCACGACTCCGCCGAACCGCGCGTGCTCGTCGACGCTGGAGGCGACCGCGTCGGCCAGCAGCGTGTTGCCGCGCACGATCCCGACGCCGGTCTCGTCGCAGGAGGTCTCGAAGCCGAGGACCAGGGGTTCGTCCTTCAGAGCGGTCACGCCATTGCCTTCCTCATGATCAGCGCGTCGTGGTTGCCCGGCTGGTAGTAGCCGCGGCGGATCCCGGCGCCTTCGAAGCCGTAGCGGGTGTAGAGGCGCTGCGCGGAGTCGTTGTCGGTGCGCACTTCGAGCCAGACCTCTGTGCATTTCCTGCGTGCGGCCTCCTCCAGGAGGGCTTCGAGCAGGAACGCTCCGAGTCCTTTGCCTTGGTGCGCGCGGTCGACCGCGATGTTCTGTACCCAGCCCTCCGTGGTGTGTGGCGCGGCGCCTGGCTGGGACATCAGGCCCGCGTAGCCCGCGATGTGGCCGTCGACCTCGGCGACTACATAGAAGCGGGAGTGCGGGATGTCCGCGAGTTCGGACCAGAACATCTCCACGGACCATGGGTCCTCGGGGAAGAGGTCCATCTCTATGCGCCGTACCGCCTCGATGTCCCACCAGCGGAAGGGCCGGAGCGTAGCCGTCGTCATTGCCGTCCCCACGCGTCAGCCTGTGGAGACGCGCTTGCGAGTGCTTGGTTCGACGGCGTCCGGACGGCGCAGGTACAGCGGCTCGGGGAAGAGTAGCGAGTCGGGGTCGCTCTTGAGGCGCAGCACTACGAGTTCCGCCAGGGCCGCCGCGGAGGGGTGCCGCGGTTCGATCGCTTGGGGGAACGCCTCTGAATAGAGGACAGCCCCCTCCCCTGCCACTGGCAGGCCGCTCAAGCGATCGGCGATCAGGGCGGGGTGGGCCACGTCCGGCTCTGTGGAGCGGGTCAGGTAGTCGGCGTACTGCGCGTAATAGACCTCTCTGCGCCGCGCATCAGTGGCGACGGCGAAGGGCTCCGCGCTGCGAGCCTGATAGGCGACCACGTCGAGGGTGCAGACCCCGTGCACCGGGATGCCCAGCGAGTCGCCGAGGGCGCGCGCCGTGACCAGGCCGACGCGCAGTCCGGTGAACGGTCCGGGTCCGACGCCCACGGCGATGCCGGTGAGTTCGCCGGGTTTGTGTCCGGCGGCGTCGAGGACGGCGGTGATGCCGGGCGCGAGGAGCTCGCCGGTGCGCCGGGCGTCCACGGTGGTGGACTCGGCGAGGACGGCGGCTCCGTCGTGCAGCGCGACGGTGATGGCCGGGGTGGCGGTGTCGAACGCGAGCAGGAGCACCCGCACAGCCTATCTTTCTGGCACCATACGACCCATGACCAGCCAGCAGCAGAACAGCCCGCGGTCACCGGCGCGGGTGAACCGCTCCCGTGTGAACCCCATGGCCTCGGTCGCGCTGATCACGGCCGCGGCGCTGGTCGGGGTGGGGGTGTTGGCGGTTCAGGCGAACGGGTCGGCGCCGAACAAGAGCGCCACGACGACCATCGACAAGCAGCAGCCGGCGCAGCAGCAGCCGACGGCTCCGTCGACGAACCAGGCGGGGCAGACGGTGACGCCGCCGCCGGATCCGACGGCGCTGCCGGACGACAGCGGCAAGGGCAAGCGGATCGTGTACAGCTTGGCCAAGTCGCGGGTGTGGCTGGTCGGCGCGGACGACAAGCTGCAGATGTCGGCGGCCGCGGTGCCGGGCACGGTGTCGCCGACGCCGGGGACGTACGCGGTGTCGAAGTGGAAGGCCACGGCCAAGGGTGCCGACGGGGCGTCGGTGCAGTACCAGGTGTTGTGGGGGCCCGCGTCGGCGAACACGAAGTTCGCGTTCGACGCGATCGCGTCGTTGGGCGGGGACCAGGTGCCGCAGAAGCCGGCGGCCGGGACGACGACCGGTGGTGTGCGGTTGACGCAGAACGACGCGTTGGCGGTGTGGCAGTTCGCGACGGCCAAGGGGACGCCGACCCAGATCGTGGTGGTGTCGTAGTAACGGCCGGGCAGCCGAGCAGCTGGTCCGCTGGGCCGCTGAACATCGGGCTCGCTGGGCGATCAAGCCTTGAGCGCCGGTAGGTATTAATTACCTACCGGCGCTTCGCTGTTGTCAGTCGACCAGGTCGGCGAGGTCGGCCTCGGTCCAGCGGGTGCCGATGCCTCGGATCGCGACCCAGCGGACGTCGGAATCGCCGGGCTCGTCGAGGTCTTCGGCGAATTCGCGGGCGATGACGATGTCGAGCCGGTCGTCGGTGAGCACTTCGGCTTTGCCCTCGCCCCATTCGACGACGGTGACGGACTCGGCGACGGAGGCGTCGAGGTCCAGGTCGTCGAGTTCGTCGAGGGTGCCGAGGCGGTAGGCGTCGACGTGGACCAGGGGGATGCCGCCGACGGCGATGGAGGGGTGGACGCGGGCGATCACGAATGTCGGTGAGGTGATCGGGCCGCGGACGGCGAGCCCTTCGCCGAGTCCCTGGGTGAGGGTGGTCTTGCCGGCGCCGAGGTCGCCGGTGAGCACGACGAGGTCGCCGGGACGCAGGCGGGCGCCGAGGCGGCGGCCGAGGTCGTGCATGGCGCTCGCGGTGGCGACGGGGGTTTCCAGGACGGGTCCGGGGAGTCCGGGGCCGGCCTGGTCAGGGATCACCGACATGGGTCCACCGTACCGGCCGACGGGGGCGGGGCCGGACAGTCAGGCGGGCAGGCGGGCAGGCGGGCAGGCAAGCGGGCAGGGCAAGCTGGCAGCCGATCGGGCAGCCAGAGCAGGCGGGCCGGACAGTCAGGCGGGCAAGCGGGCAGGCGGGGCAGGCAGCCAGTCCGGCGCACGCCCTGCCTCACACCGCCCGACCTCACGCCGCCCGGCCGGGAAACAGCCACCCCGTTCGGCGTAGCGACCGGAGCCCGGCGCGGACCGGCGGCACCCTGCCCCTGCCTCTGTCCCCGTCGCCCAGCAGCACCATATGCCACTTTTCGCCCCGGTTACCCACGTTCCACCCCGGGCATGATCGGCGCCGAGGACTCCCGCACCGGAGGTGAGCATGAGGGCCTCCGTCGGCATGGCGGCGGGGCTGCTGCTGGTGGGCTTGTCAGGTTACGTGTTCCTGGCGGTCACCGGCCATTCCTCGACGCCTTCGGACGCCGCGGCGTTGTCGTCGCTGTACTTCCTGGCGGGGCTGGTGACGCTGGGGGTGTTCGTCGGGCTGGAGCAGGAGACGTCGCGGGCGACGAGCCGGGCGGTGGCGCGGGGCCGGCGGTTGGGGCCGGTGGCGCGGACGGCGCGGCGGCACACGGTGTGGCTGCTCGGGCTGACCCTGGCAGTACTGGCGGTGCTGGCTCCGGTGCTGGTGTCGGGGCCGTTGCGGGGCCGGTGGGCGTTGTTCGGGGCGTTGGTGCTGGCGGCGGTGGTGGGGGCGGCTTGTTACTGGGTGCGGGGGTTGTTGGGCGGGCGGCAGCAGTTCTACGGGTACGCGGCGACGTTGGCGACGGAGGGGCTGGCGCGGCTGGTGCCGTGTGTGGCGGTGTTCGTGGCGACGGGGCGGGGCGGAGCGGCGTGGGTGTACGCGTTGGCGTTCGCGGCGGCGCAGGGGTTGGCGGCGGCGGCCGGGTGGTGGTGGCTGCGGGAGGGGTTCGACGACCGGGCCGAGGACGTGCTGGACGTCGAGATCTCGGAGTTCGAGTCCGGGGAGCGGTCAGCGGCCGGCGGGTTGGCGTTGCTGGTGACGGCGAGTCTGCTGACGCAGCTGGTGGCGAACCTGCCGCCGTTGGCGGCGAGCGCCCGGTTGACGCATTCGGACGCGGTGGCGGCGGCTTTCGGTCAGGCGTTCGTGCTGGTGCGGATTCCGTTGCTGTTGACGTCGCCGATCCAGGCGATGTTGTTGCCGGATCTGACGCGGTCGGCGGCGCGCGGGGACCATGCGGCGTTGCGGGGCCGGGTGCGGGTGGCGTTGGCGGCGGTGGCGGGGCTGGGGGTGGTGGGGACGGCGGTGTTGGCGGTGGCGGGGCCGTGGGTGCTGCGGGTGTTCTTCGGGACGAAGGCTGATCTGTCGCACGCGTTGCTGGCGGTGCTCGGAGTCGGGACGGTGTTCTTGATGGCGGCGGCGATCTTGCAGCCGACGTTGGTGGCGTTGGATCGGCATCGATTGGTGCCGATCGCTTGGGGGGTCGGGGCGGCGGTGTCGGTGGTGTTGGTGGAGATGCCGGTGGATCCGTTGCACGCGGCGGCGGCCGGGGGTGTCGGGGGGCCGGCGGCGGTGGTGATGGTGATGGGGGCCGGGTTGGTGCGGGCTTTGCGGCGGGTGGATGGGCAGCCGCCTGGTCGGCCGATAGTGGCCACATCGGTTGCCACATCGGTTGCCACGTCGGTAGCGGCATCGCCTGCCGCCGCATCGATCAGCCCATCGCACGGGCCACCGGTCAGCCCGATAGTGAACCCGCCGACTGAAGCCCCCCAATCACCGACCGAAAGGCGGCACGCCATGACCGGTCCCCAGCCGAGCTGGCGACGCGCCGCCTCCCGCGCCGTGGCCCGCGCCTGGCGCCCGGCGGCCGAGGTGGCGGCGGCGTTGGCGGGGGCGCTGGTCATGCCGTTCGCGGCGCGCTACATCGAGGTGGATCCGTTGGCGCGGACCGGGCAAGTCAGTGCCCTGGCGGCGTTGCAGTTGCGGTTCGCGGTGCTGGGCGTGGTGTTGGTGGCGGTGCTGCTGTTCGTGCATCGGCGGGGCGGCGGTGCCTATGACACCGCCAAGCGGATGGTGTGTGGGGCGGTGGCGGGGTTGGCTTCAGGGTTCTTGGCCGGGGGGATCGTGGTGGCGTTGCGGGGGACGCCGTGGCCGTTGTTCGGGTTGTCGGGGGACACAGGGCGGTTAGTGGAGTGGTCGGCGTCGATCGTGCACGGGCACGGGAATCCGAACCCGACATATCCGCCGTTGACGCTGCACGCGTTGGCGTGGTGGGCGCAGCTGTTCCATCACGGGGACACCGCGTCGGCGTTCCGGGATTTCGAGATCGGCGGGGCGGCGTTGACCGGGCCGGCCGCTTATGTGGCGTGGCGGTTCGTGCTGAGTCCGTTGTGGGCGTTGGTGGTGGGGGTGGTACCGGCGTACGCGATCATCGATCCGTACAAGCCGTACGGGGCGATCGTGATGATCGTGCTGTTGCCGGTGTTCGTGGTCTCGGTGCGGCACACGATGCGGGTCGGGGATCTGGGCTGGCGTCGGGTGGTCGTGAGCGCGGTCTTGTTCGGGTTGCTGTATTCAGTGCTGTTCTTGACCTATCCGGGTTCGTCGTTGTGGAGCGCGCCGGGGTTGGTGGCGGCGGTGTTGTTGCTTTTCCCGTGGTCGAGGGCCCGGGTCGGACGGTTGGCGGCGTTCGTCGGGGTGACGGTCGCGGTGTTCGCGGTGCTGTGCGGCTGGTACGTGCGGGATCTGGTGGGTCCGGGGAACGTCGATCGGGCGTATGGGTTCGATGCCTATACGGATCCGGCGTTTTTCTCGATGTGGCGCACGGACATGCCCGGTGATGTGGGGCAGTGGCCGCCGCCGGGCGAGTTGGCGGGAGTGGGGCTTTTCAGTGTGCTGACGTTTGCCGGGTTGGGGGTGGCGCTGTGGTTGGGGTGGCGGCGTCCGTTGGCGGTGACGGTGGCGTGTGTGTTCGCGGGGACGTGGTTGTGGCGGATGGAGGTGGCTTCGCGGATGTGGGCCACCGGGTCGGTGCAGTTGTGGCCGCGTACCGGTAATCAGCTGCTGTATTGCGTGTTGGTGCTGAGCGCGGCGGCGGCGTGTTTCGCGGCGTCGCGGGTGGCGGCGTGGCCGCCGTTGCCGTCGCGGGTGGGTGCTCATGTCGGCGGGCTAGTGGCGGTGTTGCTGGTGTTGGGGACGGCGGCGTCGTCAGTGTCGGACTACTGGATGCCGGCGAAGACCAACAGCTACAAGATCCTCGCCTACGTGTCGCAGACCATGCGCAAGCCAGATGGGAGTTGCCCGAAGTACGCGCCGAACCACGAGTGTTCGGACAAGGGCGATCAGTCCTGGTTGAACAACTTCGCGCCGCCGCGGAACCACTGACCGACGCCGCCCAGTGAAATCAAGACGCTGCGAAAGCGGGTGTATCAGGCTCCGGATACCCATCCGGCATAGAACAGCGCCAGTCCGATGCCGACGAACATCCCGCACAGCAGCCAGAACCGCACCACCACAGTGGTTTCGGGCCAGCCGATCATCTCGAAGTGGTGATGCAGCGGCGCGATCTTGAAGATGCGTTTGCCGTCGCGGTAGCGGTAAGAGGCGACCTGAAGCACCACCGACAGAGTCGTGATGACGAACAGTCCGCCCAGGACGGCCAGCAGGAGTTCGGTGCCGGTGCAGATGGCCAGGCCGGCCAGGCCGCCGCCGAGGGCCAGGGCGCCGGTGTCGCCGAGGAAGATCTGCGCGGGAGCCGTGTTGAACCACAGGAATCCCGCGCAGGCGCCGACCACGGCGGCCGCCACGATCGCCAGGTCCATGGGGTCGCGGACGGCGTAGCAGGCGTGGGGACCGGTGGGCAGGGCGCCGGGGCGCTCGCAGGATCCTCCGTCCTGCCACACGCCGATGAAGACGTAGGAGGAGAACACCAGGAGGCAGGCGCCGGTGGCCAGGCCGTCGGCGCCGTCGGTGAGGTTGACTCCGTTGGAGGAGCCGATCACCAGGCCGACGGCCCAGATGACGAACAGGATCGGTCCCAGGTAGAGCGAGGTGTCGCGGGCGAACGACAGGTACTCCGACGCGGGGTGGTAGCTGTGGGCGCCGTCGCTGGGAAAGAACAGGGCCAGGATCGCGAAGGCCAGGCCGCAGCCCCATTGCCCGACGGCTTTGGCGCGGGCGCGCAGGCCGAGGTTCCGCTGCCGGAACACCTTCAGGTAGTCGTCGAGGAAGCCGACCAGGCCGAGGCCGGCCATCAGGGCCAGGACCAGGACGGCGGAGGCGGTGGGTACTTTGGCGGTGACGGCTTTGGTGAGCGCGTAGGCCAGCAGGGTGCCGAGGATGACCACGACGCCGCCCATGGTCGGGGTGCCGTGCTTGACCTTGTGGGTGCTCGGGCCGTCTTCGCGGATCGGCTGGCCGTAGCCGCGGCGGGTGAAGATCCTGATCGCCAGCGGGGTGCCGGACAGGGACAGCACCAGGGCGAGGCCGCCGGCCAGGAGGACAGCGCGCACGTCGCCGAGGTCCACGGTGGTGCCGGCGGTCGCCAGTGGGCTGCGGGCGAGAGGCGCGCCGGACACCGCGCCCGGCGCACCGGCACGCTCGAAACCGAGCCCGGCAAAGCGTTCACTGACGTGTGCGATCACAGCCGGAAACGGCATCGGCGGAAGTCCCCCCACGTGGCGGTCGTCGGTCCCGCGGTGTCCCCCGGCCGACGGACGTGACGTCGAACGTATCAGCCCGGGCCGTTCACGGGGTCGGGCGGCGGGCGACACAGCGCCGAGGGACGCCGCACCGCGACCGCCGTGACCAGCACCGCGAGTCCCGCGACAAAAACCGCCCACCAGAGGACCCAGCCGCCGGGCGGCGCCCACTCGATCGGGTAGATGCCGTACTTCTTCCAGCCGCTGTGCGCGTAGCGGATCATCGACCAGTAGAAGGCGCCGACGCCGGCCAGGCCCAGGACGATCGCCGCCACCGCCGGGACGCGTCGTTCGATCGCGTCGGGCAGGGCCGGGCCGATGCGGCGCGCCACCAGCAGCCCGGCCAGCACCGGCAGGCCGACCACCCACGCCAGGATGTAGCGGCCCTGCCAGCCGATGCCGACGCGCCGGGCCTCGGAGATCTGGGCCGCGAGCGGGATCAGCACGGTGCCGAGCATCAGCGCCACCAGGACCAGCGTCTCGCGCCAGCGGGCGCAGCCCAGCGCGCACAGCACCAGCAGGCCGACGACCGCGTACCAGGCGATGGTGGTGCCCGGCGGGAGCGCCACGTCCAGCCAGCCGAGGTTGCCGATGGCCTCGATGAGGTAGGTGCCGGAGTTCCAGAAGACCTCGGTGGCGACCTGGCCGGTGGTCAGGTCCGGGAAGGACAGGGTCTGGGTCGTCAGGCGGTCGGAGTAGCGGTTCCACAGGACCGCCGCGACGCCGCCGGCGACCAGGACGCCGATCACGACCTGGACGGTGTGGTTGCGGCCGAGGCGGAGCAACGTCCGCGGACCGGCCACGACGGCGAGCGCCACGAGCACCGAGAGGGTGAACAGGACGCCGAGGCTGCGGGTATTGGCCAGCAGGACGCCGCCGACGCCGAGGGCGATGGCGCGGCGGGTCACCTGGCCGGGGCGCGGGTCGTCGTCGAGGGCCAGGGACATGCCGGCGGTCCAGGCCAGGACGGCGGCGGTGGCCTCCATGCCGTTGGAGTTGACGGTGCCGGACAGGAACAGCGTCATGGGGGTACCGCAGGCCAGGACGCCGAGGATCGGCCAGCCGGGGCGGCGCCAGCCGGCGGCGACGCCGACCGCGGCGGCGAGCAGCGCCGAGTTGAGGAGGGCGGACATGAGGCGCATGCCGTAGAGGGCGCTGACGCCGGGGAGCCAGCGGCTGGGCAGGCCGACGGGCCAGTAGTAGGCGGGGTTGTAGTTGCCGGCGGAGGTCTCGACGATCTTGATGGTGTCGTCGGTGCCGAACTTCTTGCCGCAGGCGGCGGAGAGGAACTTGTTGCGGAAGCAGGCCGACATGGCGTCGAGGGTCGCGTATTTGGCGGGGAGGGGGTAGCCGAGCCAGGTCTTCTCGAAGCCGCCCTTGATCTCGTGGCGGGAGGTGGAGTTGATGAATTCGCCGCGCGCGGTGGCGGCGGCCTTGACCATGTGGGAGGGCTCGTCGGGAGAGGTGGCGAGCGGCGAGGCGAAGGCCCAGCCGGCGGAGACGAGGAAGAAGCCGGCGAGGGCCAGGAACCAGGGGCGGGTGAGGAAGCGGGTGGTGGCGCGGGTGGCGCGGCGCCAGGGGGAGAGCGGAGCGGCGGGCGGCGGGGGCTCTGCGGCGAGGGGGACGGCGGCCAGGGGCAGGGTGGGGTTCGGTGGTGGCTGGAATTCGGTCGGCCGGGGGCGCGGGGCTTCGGGTGTCGCGGAGTCGGCGTGGGACCAGCCTGATGGCCATTCGGGCATCGGTTCCGGGATCAAGTCGGCGCGCACAGGCGGAAGTTGCCTCGTGGCAAGGCCATCATCGGGCGCTGGGCCATCGGGAGAAGCAAGCTCATGCTCCGCCGATCGCTCGCCAACCGCATCAGACACCACCGGCTTCGGAGCCCGGCCAGCAGAAGAAGCAGGCTCATGCTCCACCGCCTCAGGAGCAATCGGCTCGGAACCCTGGCCACCGGAAGCAGCAAGCTCCCGCTCCGCCGCCGCTCGCTCGCCATCCGCCTCAGGCACCACCGGCTTCCGAGCCGGGCTGTCGGCAGCACCGGGCTCGCGCTCAGCCTCTCCTGGAGGTTCCGGCTCTCCCGGACCACCACCGCTCACCGTGCTGATCCTCCGGAGCGTCGTGCGGGGCCGAAGGCGTAGCGGGCCAGTGTCCGTACTCCTGAGCTGCTCCCCCGGCGGGCTGCGCCGGGCAGCAGGGTGGCGGCGTGCAGGCGGGAGGACAGGTGGAGGCGGGCTGTGCGGGCGGCTTTGCGCCAGCCGAGGCGGTCCATTTTGGCGGCTTCGTCGAGGAAGAAGGCGCGTTCCTCGGCGAAGCGGGTGCCGGTGTGGGCGCGTTCGCTGGAGACGCTGACGGCGTGGCGGCGGTATTGGAAGCAGGTGGTGTCGCTGACCACGATCTGGGCGCCGGCGCGGATCCATTCCAGGGTGAGGGCCAGGTCCTGGACGACGCGGAGGCGGGGGTTGAAGCCGACTTCGGTGATGATGTCGGCGCGCCAGCAGATGGCGGGGAAGTACATCCAGTTGCCGCGCAGCAGGCTCACGGCCAGGCTCTCGCCGCCCAGGACGGCCGCGCCGTGGACGCGGGGGGCGTAGACGCGGCGTTTGACCTTGTCGATCCAGGGGTCGACGACTTCGCCGTTCTCGTCGATGATCTCGACGCCGGGCTGGGTGAGGGAGGCCTGGGGGAAGGTGTTCATCAGGGCACGGACGGTGCCTATGTAGTTGGGCAGCATGCGGTCGTCGCTGCCGATCATGGTCACCAGCGGCTGGGTGACGAGGTCCAGGCATTTCTGGAAGTTCTCGGTGATGCCGAGGTTGGTCTCGTTGCGCTGGTAGTGGATCTTCTCGGGGCCGTGTTCGGCGACGAGGCCGGCGAACCATTCCGGGACGCCGGGTTCGGCGCCGTCGTCGACGACGGTCAGCCGCCAGTGCGGGTCCCGCTGGTTCAGGACGCTGCGCACCGCCTCCTGCATCATCCCGACGTCGCCGTAGTAGGGCATGAGGACGTCGACCGTCGCCTCCGGCGGCCGGGGCGGGGGCGGCGGGGCCAGGCTCGTCGCCGGGGGTAGGCCGGCGCGGACCCGGGCCCAGGTGAGGGCGTCGCGGATGGCTTCGGAGACGGTGAACTTCGGGGTCCAGCCCAGCAGCTGGCGGGCTTTGGCGGTGCCGGTGTAGGCGCCGATGACGTCGCCGGGGCGCCGGGGCGCGGTGACGACTTCGAGCTCGCCGGGGACCGCGTCCTGGAAGGCGTCGGCGAGCTCGCGGACGGTCGTGCCGTCGCCGGTGCCGAGGTTGATCACCTCGTAGGGCACCTCGCTGCG
Organism: Catenulispora yoronensis; assembly: GCF_039531695.1. Lineage (NCBI taxonomy): Bacteria > Bacillati > Actinomycetota > Actinomycetes > Catenulisporales > Catenulisporaceae > Catenulispora > Catenulispora yoronensis. The sequence continues at coordinate 50,562 of NZ_BAAAQN010000009.1, read as the reverse complement.
CTGCGTCCCGGGGACCAGGTGGCGGGCCACGATGGCGTCGAAGTTCCGCAGCGCGGCGAGGTGCGCCTCGGCGAGGTCCCAGACGTGGATGTAGTCGCGGATGGCGCTGCCGTCGCGGGTGGGCCAGTCCACGCCGGTGATGTGGAACGGCTGGTCCTGCTCGTAGGCGGTGATCATCTTGCCCAGCACGTGGGTGGGCTGGGGGTTGGGGTTGCCCGTGCGGAACTCGGGATCGGCGCCGATCGGGTTGAAATAGCGCAGCGCGATGGCCTGGAGTTCGCCGGCGCGCGCCACGTCTTCGAGGATCCATTCCATGACGGCTTTGGTCCGGGCGTAGGGGCTGGCGGGTCCGATGGGCGCGTTCTCGTCGACTTCGCCGGTGGCGCCGGCGGCGTAGACGGAGGCCGAGGAGGAGAACACCAGGCGGTGGCAGCCGTTGCGGACCAGGCCCTCGATGAGTTCGAGGGTTTTGGTGACGTTCTCGCGGTAGTAGCGGATCGGGTTGGCGACCGATTCGGGGACGACGGTCAGGGCGGCGCAGTGGACGGTGGCGGCGAGGTCGGGGTGCTCGCGGAAGATCCGGTCCAGGAGGGCGGCGTCGGCGATGTCGCCTTCGTAGAAGGTCCGGCCTTCGGTGAATTCGCGGCGGCCGGTGGACAGGTTGTCCAGGATGACCGGGACGTAGCCGGCGTCCAGGCAGGCGGAGGCGACGGTGGAGCCGATGAAGCCGGCGCCGCCGGTGATCAGGATTTTCTGCGGCGGGTGCACGCCTGCCGTCTGCTCCGTGCTCGTCGGCTCGGTGCTCATCGGCTCCGTGTTTGCCGGCTCGGTGTTCGTCGGCTCAGTGCTCATCGGTGTCCCGCCTCGAAGCGCTCGGCGTTCAGCTCGATGGCGTCGCGGACGGCGATGGCGCGCGCCAGTTCGGTGAAGCGTGCTTCCTGGGTCTTGAGCCGGAAGTAGGTGTTCACGGACACGAAGACGAAGGCGATGGCGAGGACGTAGAGGACGAGGTCGGTGCCGCGTCCGACGCCGACTTCGTGGGCGAGCCAGTCGACCCAGTCGGGGCGCAGGACGGCGATGACGACGGCGATGATGAAGCACAGGAAGGCGAGCCGTTTGAGGGCGCGGGTCTGGACGGCGTTCCAGTTGCGGATGAACAGGAGCAGCAGGAGGGCGGCGACGGCGAGCAGGACGATCTGGATGATCATTCATGACCTCCGTGACCGCAGGGAGAGATCGAACAGGATGTTGACGCCGTTGATGAGGGACTGGCCCTTGGCTTTGGAGTAGTCGGTGTACAGGACGGTCACGGGCACTTCGGTGACTTCCAGTTCCGAGCGCGCCAGGTAGTCGACGATCTCCGAGGCGTGGGCCATGCCGTTCATGGTGATCTTCAGCTGGGAGGCGGCGGGCCGGTTGAGGACGCGCAGGCCGTTGTGGGCGTCGGTGAGTTGGAGGCGGCGCGCGGCGGGGCTGAGGGCGGCGACGGTTTTCAGCAGGGCTCGTTTGATCCAGGGGACTTGTTCGGTGTCGCCGAGGAAGCGGGAGCCGAGGGCGACGTCGGCGTCGCCGCCCTTGACGGCGCGGACGAGTTCGGCGGCGTCCTCGACGCGGTGCTGGCCGTCGGCGTCGAAGGTGACGAAGTACTGGGCGTCGTCGTGGAGCAGCGCGTATTCCAGGCCGGTCTGGAGGGCGGCGCCCTGGCCCAGGTTCACGGGGTGGGTGACCAGGTGGGCGCCGGTGTGGAAGATGCGTTCGGCGGAGTCGTCGCGGGAGCCGTCGTCGACGCAGACGACGTGCGGGAAGGTCGGAAGCACGTCCTCGACGACGTCGGCGATGACCGCCGCCTCGTTGTAGACGGGGATGACGACCCAGACGTCGTCGAATTCCGAAGTCCCATCCGTACCGGGAGGCTCCGCTGTATGCACAGCTCCCAGATTGTGTCCTTATAGGACGTATCGCACGGCGATTAGGCCGTCCGCGCCAGCACGCGCCGGATCGCGCCGTCGACGGCGTCCGGGTGCTCCAGCGGCAGCACATGGCCGCCGCGGGGCACGATCTCCAGCCCGGCCCGGTGCCCGGCGCCCTCCGGCAGCGCGGCGGCGCCCTCGTCGATCTGGGCGGCCATCCGCTCGCTGTGGAAGGCCGGGGTGAGCAGGTCGTGGTCGCCGACGACGATCTCCACCGGCACGTGGCCCAGCGTGGCCAGGGCCCCGGCCTTGTCGTGCGCGGCGAAGGTCGGGAAGAAGTCGGCGATGACGTCCATCGGCGTCGAGGACAGCATCTCGTCGGTGAAGCGGACCAGGGCCGGCGGCACGTCGGAGGCGAAGGCGTAGCGGCGGGTCAGCAGCTGCGCGAGGTCGGTGCCGGCGCGGCGGGTGCGGTCCACGAGCGTGTGGCCGCGGCCGAGCAGCGCGAACACGCCGGGCGCGGTGCGCTGGAACAGCCGCGCGGCCCCGGCCGGCAGGCCCAGCGTCATCTCGTTCCAGTGGCCGTCGGTGGTGGAGACCAGCACCACGCCGCACACCCGGGCGTGGTCCCCGGCCCCGCCGCCGAACAGCTCGGGGTGTTCGGCGGCCAGCGCCAGGATCGACATACCGCCCATGGAGTGGCCGATCAGGATCACGTCGCCGTCCGGGCACACCGCGTCCAGCACGGTCCGCAGGTCGCGGCCGATCTGGTCGATGGTGTGGGAGGCCTGGGTGCCGCGCTCGGAGCGCCCGTGGCCGCGCTGGTCCCAGAACACGCAGCGGTTGGTCGCGGCGAACTCGGCGCGCTGGTAGTGCCAGGTGTCCTGGTGCAGAGCGTAGCCGTGGCAGAACACGAGGGTGGGGCCGCCGGGCGTGGTGCCGGGGCCCTTGCGGGCCCAGCCGGCGCCGCCGGTGAACAGCTGCGGGCCGTCCACCTCGACGTAGAGGCCCACGCCGTCCTCGGCGCGGACGGTCAGGGGACGCCCGCGCAGCGTCCCGTACGGCTCGGCCGGCCGGCGAGGTTCGGCCAAACGGCGTACCGCGCGGCCGATCGTGGCCCGCTCCAGGGCGAACCCGGCGGCCGCGCCGGCCGCGATCACCCCGACCGCGACCCCGGCTATGCCCGCCTTCTTCGCGGTGCTCGCTGCCATTGCGCCCCTTCCGGTGTTTGGGTCTACATCAAGATTTCCCGACGTAGACCCTCGGAACACGCGGACCGATGCGCGTGACGATCTCGTAATTCAATGTTCCCGCGGCGCGGGCCCAGTCGTCGGCGGTGGGCTCGCCCCGATCGCCGGGCCCGAAGACGACCACCTCGTCGCCGGCGTGGACGCGGTCCACCGCCGCCGGGTCCTCCAGGTCGACGACGAAATGGTCCATCGCCATCCGCCCGGCCACCCGGTACCGCTGCCCGCCGACCAGCGCCTCGCCGATGTTGGAGGCGTTGCGCGGCAGGCCGTCGGCGTAGCCGAGCGGGATCAGGGCCAGGGAGGTGTCGGCGTCGGTGTGGTAGCTGTGGCCGTAGGACACGCCGTGGCCCGCCGGGACGGTCTTGACCAGCGCCACGCGGCCGCGCAGGGTCATCGCGGGGCGCAGGCCGAGCTCGGCCGGGGTCACGTCGGCCAGCGGCGACAGGCCGTAGAGCGCCAGGCCGGGGCGCACCAGGTCGAAATGAGCTTCCGGCAACGTGAACGTGGCCGGGCTGTTGGCCATGTGCCGCACCTCGGGCCGCAGCCCGGCCTGGTCGGCGACCGCGAGCGCCTGCCCGAACGCGTCGAGCTGGGGCTGGATCGAGGGGTGGCCGGGCTCGTCGGCGCAGGCGAAGTGCGACCACAGACCGGTGATCTTCACGTGGCCGGCGGCCTCGGCCTTCGCCGCCCGTTCCACGAGTTCCAGCCAGTCGTGCGGCTGGGTGCCGCCGCGCCCCAGGCCCGTGTCGGCCTTGAGCTGCACGCGCGCCACGATGCCGAGGCGCTGCGCGGCCGCGACGATCTCGTCGAGGGCCCAGGAGGCGTAGGCGGTGACGTCGATGTCGTTGCGGATCAGGGCGTCCCAGGGGCCGCCGACGTGGTGCAGCCACGACAGGATCGGTCCGGTGATCCCGGCCGCGCGCAGTTCGAGGGCTTCCTCGGGCAGCGCGGTGCCGAGCCACGCGGCGCCGGCCTGTTTCGCGGCCCGCGCGCACTCCGCGGCGCCGTGCCCGTAGGCATCGGCCTTCACGACCGCCATCAGGCCGGCCCCGGAGCCGGCGGCGATCTGGCCCACGCGAGCGGTGTTCGCGCGGACCGCGTCGAGGTCGATCACCGCCTCGGCGCGGAGCACTGGCCCGGCGCCGGGCGTTAATCCATTGGCGGTCTGGTCTGTCATCGACGGTAGTCTGCCAGGCTGTCGCGTCCCCGACGTCGACGGCCGCCTCCAGCGGCCTTCCGAGTCGTCGTCGCGGGCTCCGTCCACGAGGGGGTTATCGATTTTGGAAACGCTGGAGTCGAAGGTCAACGGCTATCTCCATGCCAACGCGCGCGGCCGCGCGACCAACGAGGCGTGTGGGCCGTTCCACATCGGGTTCGACGCCGACAACGGGAACCCGTTCCTGAACTACGCGGTTCCGGAGCCGAACGCCGAGCCGACGCCGGAGCACATCGCAGCCCTGATCGCCGCCTTCGAGAAGCGGGACCGGACGCCGCGGCTGGAATTCGCGCCCGGCGGCGCCCCGGGGGTGGAGGAGGCGCTGAAGGAGGCCGGATTCGAGGATCAGCAACGGCTTCCGTTCATGATCGTGACGGCGGCGGAGCTGGTCGGGCCGCTGGACGTGGACGGCGTCGAGGTCGTGGTCCTGGACGCGACGGCCGGCGACGAGGAACTGCGGGGCGTGGCGCAGGCTCAGTGGGAGGCGTTCGTCGGCGAGGCGGGCGGCGAGTCCGGCGAGTCGGGCAAGGAGCACGACGGCGATTTCTCGGCGGAGGTGGCGGGCCTTCGCAGTTCCCTGGAAAGCGGCAAGTTCGCGGTGCTGGCACGCGGCGCCGCGGGGACGGCCGACGCGGGGGTGCCGATGGCCGGAGGGTCCTCGGGGCCCGGAATCGACGGCACGACCGAGATCGGCGGGATCGCGACGCGGACGGCGTATCGGCGGCGCGGGATCGGGGCCGCGGTGACGGCGGCGCTGACCCGGCACCTGCTGGAGGCGACAGGGCTGGACTGCGTGTGGCTTTCGCCGGCCGGGCCGGATCAGGAGCGGCTGTACGCGACGGTCGGGTACCGGAGCCTCGGGGAGATGCTGTTCATCTGGAAGCCGGGGGACGCGGCAGCGGCCGAGTAGCCCAGTAGCCGGCCAGCAGGCCGAATGGCTGTGTGGGCCGCCTGGCTCGGGACAGGCGGCCCCTTCGCACCTCACCCCCCTCCCCTATTGCAGAAGATATCTTCCGGAAGACACCTTGCAGAAGGAACCTTCTGAATCTACGGTGGTTCCTGTGACCGCACCCGAACCACCGACCACAGCCGCCACGCCGCGCCGCATCACCGACCCCGAAACCCTCAAGGGCCTCTCCCACCCGCTCCGCCAGCGGCTTCTCCGTCTGCTCACCCAGCTCGGCCCCTCCACCACCACGATCCTGGCCGAGCACCTCGACGGCGCCGACCCCGGCCGGATCAGCTACCACCTGCGGGAGCTCGGGAAGCGCGGCTTCATCGAGGAGGCCCCGGAGTTGGCGCGGGACCGTCGCGAACGGTGGTGGCGGGTTCCGCAGGGGGCCGTCGTCTGGTCGAACACCGACTTCCGGACGCCCGAGGGGCGGATCGTCGCCGAGGCGGCCTACGCCCAGCAGGTGGAGGACCAGTTCGAGCGGCTGCGGACCCACGCCGTGGCCCGCGAGGGCTGGAGCGCGGACTGGCAGGAGGCCGCGACCTCGTCGAACTCGAACCTGCGGCTGCGGCCGGACGAGCTGCGGGCACTGTGCGAGGAGCTGAACGCCGTCATCCGCCGCTGGTCCGAGCCGGGGCGGCGGGATCCCTCGCTGCGCCCGGAACAGCAGCCGGTCGACGGTCGCGAGCACGTGTTCCTGTTCTTCCACGCGTTCCCGGAACGGCCCTGAGGAAGGAGCCCGCCATGACGATCGCGCTCAAGACCGTGTTCCTTCCGCGCCGGATACCCGCGCACCGCAACGCCCAATACCTGCGCTACCTCGGTGGCGCCACGCTGAGCGCGCTTGGTGACCAGTTCTGGTACGTCGCGCTGTCGTACGCGGCCGTGCGTTCCGCGTCGCCCGCGGCGGCCGGGTTGGTGCTGTCCGTGTCCTCAGTGCCGCGGCTGCTGCTGGTGCTGTTCGGCGGGGTGCTCGTCGACCGCTACGACGTCCGGAAGCTGATGGTCGGCAGCGACGCGTTGCGGGTGGTGGTGTGCCTGGTGGCCGCGGTGCTGGTCACCGCGACGCCGGGGCTGGGGCTGCTGGCGGTGATCGCGGTGGTGTTCGGGATCGTGGACGCGGTGTTCATGCCGGCGTCGGCAGCGCTGCGGCCGCAGCTGCTGGAGCCGCACCAGTACGCAAGCGGGGCCGTGTTGGCAACGCTGTCGGGACGGCTGGCGTTGACGATCGGGGCTCCGCTCGGCGGCCTGGTCGCCGCGACGGCGGGCCTCGGGGTGGCGCTGGTGGTGAACGCGGTCAGCTTCCTGGCGTCGATGGCGGCGGTCATGAGCGTTCGGCCTCGGCCAATCGCTTCGGAGAACAGCGGCAGTGGCGAAGCGGAAGCCAACCACTCCGCAAAAACTCCGAACATGACCCAGACCGCATCCGCATCCGCATCCGCATCCGCATCCGCGACCACGAACACGAACACGAACACGAACACAAAAACCGGCGCCGATACCGACTACAGCCCGCGCGCAACTCCGGCCCCGCCCAAAGAATCCTTCGCCCGCAGCTTCCTCTCCGGCGTCTCCTACCTGCGCCGCCATCCCGTCCTGGGCCCCTACGTCGTCTGGCTCACCCTCTGCAACATCGGCTTCGTCGGCCCCCTCAACGTCGGCGCCGCCCTCCTCGCCACGCGACGCGGCTGGGGCGCGCCGGGCATCGGCCTGCTCCTCACCGGCTTTGGCGTCGGAGCGGCCGTCGGAGCGCTCTGCATGGGCAAGGTGCGGCCGCGCTGCGGTCTCGGGACCTGGCTGGCCGTCGCCGGCGCGGCCGAAGGCGTTGCCGCGGCGGCGATGGCGCTGGTCCCCTCGCTCGGAGCCGCCATCGCGGCGAGCGCCATCGTGGGGATCCTGTCGAGCGCGATCGGGGTGCCTGCGACGGTTCTTCAGCAGTCGGTGACCGAGGATGCGTTCCGGGGCCGTTTCGAGAGCGTCGTGACGCTGCTGTCGCTCGGGATCGTGCCGTTGACGATGGCGTTGATGGGCGTCGCGGTGGGGGTGCTCGGGTTGCGGGCCGCGTTCGTGCTCAGCGGGTCGATCGAGGTGCTCGGGGTGGTGTGCTTGGTGTCGCGGCCGTTCCGCGACGTGCGGGCTCCGGCGTAGTGCCGACCGCGCCGGCCGTCAGCACTTCCACCAGGTCCCCGGCAATGATCTGCCGCCCGGGGCGTTCTCGGAGCAGTTCCCGCGCCGCCGCGCCGTGCAAGTAGGCGGCGACGGAGCCGGCGTCGTAGGCGGTGCGGCCGGTGGCCAGCAGTCCTCCGGCCAGACCGGACAGGACGTCTCCGGAGCCGGCTGTGGCCAGGGCCGGTGTCCCGGTCGGATTGACGCGCACTGTCGGGTTCCCGGGCTCGGCCACCAGGGTCGTCGAGCCCTTCAGCAGCACCGTGCAGCCGGTTCTGGCGACCAGTTCCAGCACCACGGCCAACCGGGTGGCCTCGACGCGTTCCGGCGTCCACGGGTCGCCCAGCAGCCGCGCGGCTTCTCCGGCGTGCGGCGTGATGAGGGTCGGGTGCGGCCGGTGGACGGGATGCGGCAGGGCCGCCAGTCCGTCGGCGTCGACCAGGACCGGGACTTGTTCGGCGAGCGCCGCCGCGACCTGGCCGCCGTCGTCCAGGCCGATGCCGGGTCCGACCACCCAGGATTGGACGCGGCCGGCGCCGATGAGCACTTCGGGGTATTGCGCGAGCACCCCGGCGCTCACCTCGGATTCGCCGACGAACCGCACCGCGCCGGCGCCGCTGCGCAGGGCTGATCCGGTGGCCAGCACGGCCGCGCCGGGGTAGCGCGTCGAGCCGGCGACGACGCCGACGACTCCCCGGCGGTACTTGTTGCTCTCGGCGGAGGCGGTCGGCAGCAGGGCTTGGACGTCCTGGGCTTCGAGGGCTTGCAGGACCGGTTCGCCTTCCAGGTGGGGGGTGAGGCCGATGTCGACGAATTCCAGGGCGCCGACGTGCTCGGCCCCGGGGGAGATCAGCAGCCCGGGTTTGTGGGTGCCGAAGGTGACGGTGACGTCGGCGCGTACGGCGGGGCCGGTCACCTCGCCGTTGTCGCTGTCGACGCCGCTGGGGATGTCGACCGCCAGCAGGATCGGGCCGGTGCCCGGCGCGCGGCGGGCCCGTTCCACCTGGGCGAAGACGGCGGCCGCGGCGGGCCGCAGGCCTCCGCGTCCGCCGATGCCCACGACTCCGTCGAGCACCAGCTCGGCGCCGCCGAAGGTCCAGTCCGCCGCGTTGGCGGCGCGTCCCCCGGACGCCCGGAGGGCGGCCAGGCCGCCGCTGTGGGCCCGCGCCTCGTCGAGCAGCACGGCCTCCACTACTGCACCGCGCCGCGCCAGCCGTGCGCCCGCGTAGAGCGCGTCGCCGCCGTTGTCGCCGCTGCCCGCGACGACGACCACGCGCTTGCCGTAAACCCGTCCCCCGAGGTGCCGTACGCAGGAGGCCACCAGCCCGGCGACCGCGCGCTGCATGAGCTCGCCTTCGGGCAGCTGGGCCATCAGCGCCGCCTCCGCGCGCCGCACCTGGTCGACCGAGAACGCCGTCCGCATGGTCCCACCCTGGCGCGAGGCGGCCCGTGGCGCCAATCGCGGATCGCATTTCGGTGCGGAGCCCCGTGCCGCCGCACTGTCCCCCGCCACCCCGCCTCGCTAGGATCACCGGCATGTCAGGCGAGCTCGAACCGACGGCGCGTGCCGAGTTGCGTGCGTCCCACGAAGACCGCGACATCGTCGTGGACCAGCTCCGCGTCGCCGCGGGGGACGGCCGGATCGACCCCGACGAACTGGACCAGCGCATCGAGGACGCGCTGAACGCCCGGACCTACGGCGAGCTGGACCGGCTGATCAAGGACCTGCCGCAGTCGGCGACGGCCGCGGGGGTGGCGCGCCGGAGCGAGGCGGAGTCTTCGCAGAGCATCACCATCACGCACGGCAACACCCACAAGCGCGGGGCCTGGCTGGTGCCGCGGCAGCTGACGGTCACGGTGCGGCACGGGACGGTGGAGCTGGACTTCACCGAGGCGGTGTTCCACGGGGCCCGCGAGGTGGAGATCGTGCTGGACACGCGGCACTGCAACCTGCGGATGACCGTGCCGGACGGTTCCACGTTCGACACCAGCGCCTTGGTGGTGCGGCACACCAACGTGAACCAGCGGGATCTGGGCGCGGCCGGGCCGAACGCGGTGCGGCTGGTGATCTCGGGCCAGACGCAGCACACCAATCTGCGGGTGCGGAAGCTGTCGGGTCTCGCGGCGCGCCGCCGGGCCAAGCAGGCTCAGCGGGCGCTGCCGTAGCGCCGGACCACTCCCTGAACCGCACCCCTGAACCGCCTCCTGAACCGCCGGCGACTAAGGCGCTCCGAGGACGCATCGGCCGCAAACACAATGAATCGGCCGCATTGGGCCCGGTGCGCCCGCGACGCACACTGACCGGGTGAACAAGACGCGCGCACCTTTTGTCAGAACCCTGCTCGCCGCCTTCGTCGCCCTGTTCGCGGTGCTGGCCGACACGTCCCCGGCCGCCGCGGATCCGCCCGTCCTCCCGCCGCCGGCGAACAGCATCGTGTTCGTCGGCACCGGGATCGACCAGGCGTTGATCGGCGCGATCTGCGCCGCCTACGACGCCATCCCGCCGGCCGTCCCCTGCTACAGCTGGGACGCGACCGGCAGCTCGCCGATCGTCACGAAGGCCGGGGCCGCGCCGGTCGCCCGGCCGAACGGTTCGCAGGCCGGTATCAGCCTGCTGAACAGCACGTCGTCGTCCGTGGTCGACGTCGCGCGTTCGGCGCGCGGCCCGCTGTCGGGGAGCCTGGACTACTTCATCCCGTTCGTCAGGGACGCGATCGGCTGGTCCGCGGAGACCGGCGGGAACGCACCGAGCAATCTGACCAGCGCCGACCTGCGGGGCATCTTCTCCTGCACCATCACCTCCTGGAACCAGATCACGGACATCGCCGGCTACATCGGCCCGAGCACCACGATCATTCCGGTCCTGCCGCAGCTCGGCACGGACACGCGGGGCACCTGGCTGGCGGACCTCGGGATCACGGCCACCTCCGAGCCCTGCTGGTCGCCGGTCACCCCGACGGAGAACGAGGGCACGGCCGCGATATTCACGGGCAACCCCAATGTGATCTTCCCGTACAACCTGGCGCATTATGTGGGCCAGGTCTACGACGGCAAGGGCTCCGGGTCGGACCTGCCCGGCTCGCTGGACGCCTTCCGCTCCATCGACGGGATCGCGCAGATCCTCACGGTCGGTCAGCAGTTCAACTCCGGCCTTCCCTCGGCCTACCTGCGCAATCTCTACAACGTGGTGCGGGTCAGCGACTGGAACAGCGCGACCCTCGGGCCGCCGCTCAAGGCGCTGCTCGGCAGGGCTTCGATCAACGGCTGGATCTGCAAGAGCGGGGCGGCCGTCATCAGCAGCTACGGCTTCCAATCGCTCGGGGCCGGCTGCGGTACGCAGCTGATCGGGATCTGACGCCTCTCGGTCTCGCGCCCCCGCGGCGGTCGCGGTGCGGCGTGCTCGGCCCGGTCGAGCACGCCGCACCCTGGAGTTTCATCAAACCCCACTGAGAACCCTTAAAGCGTTTCAAGTCCGAACAGGCCACCTGACCTCCGGCCTTGGTCTGCCGCACACCCGGAGTTCATCCCAAGGTACGAATATCTTGATCATGGAGATGGACCTTCCCAATATGGGCGTGCCGGCCGAACTCGCCGCGCGCATGAGCATGGCCGAGCAGCACGAGTACCTGCGCTCGAAGTTCTCGCGGCGCGGCCTGATCCGGGGCGGCGCGCTCGCCGCCGGCGCGGTCGCCTCGATGCCGCTGCTGGCCGGGACCGCGAACGCCGCCCAGGGCGGTTCGCAGGGCGGCGACTCGCAGGGTGCCCCGGCCTACTACGGCCGTCCCGGCTCCGGCGCCGTCAACGGCGCGCTGGTCGCCCCTTACGGCCGCCACCTGGCCTTCGGTGCCGACCCCAGCAGCCAGTTCCGGGTGGCGTGGCAGACGCCGGTGCCGGTGAACCGTCCGTACCTGCGGTTCGGTCGCTCGCCGCTGGAGCTCGGCCACAAGATCTCGGCCGAGACCCGCGCCCTGCACACCCCCGCGCTGGTCACCACCGGCGCGGCGGTCGACCAGTTCTACCACCACGTGGCGATCGACCACCTGGAGCCGGAGACGACGTACTTCTACGGCGTCGGCCACGACGGCTTCGACCCGGCGGCGGTGCAGAACGCCGGCACCCTGGGCACCTTCACCACCGGCCCGCGCCCGCGCCGGCACGGCGGCGACGCGGCCGAGCCGTTCACCTTCACCGCGTTCGGCGACCAGGGCGTCAGCTACCACGCGCTGGGCAACGACAGCGTGATCCTGGCCCAGAACCCGGCGTTCCACCTGCACGCCGGCGACATCGCCTACGGCGACCCGGCCGGCCAGGGCCTGCCCGCCGACGGCTCCCAGTACGACGCGCGCACCTGGGACTCGTTCCTGTTCCAGACCGAGTCGGTGGCCAAGACGGTGCCGTGGATGGTCAGCGTCGGCAACCACGACATGGAAGCCTGGTACTCCCCCAACGGCTACGGCGGCGACGAGGCGCGCTTCGACTTCATCGCCAACGGCCCGGACCCGGTGAACGCCCCGGGCATCTACTCCTTCGTCTACGGCAACGTCGCGGTCATCTCCCTGGACCCCAACGACGTCTCCTACGAGATCCCCGCCAACTACAACATCACCGGCGGCAAGCAGACCCAGTGGCTGGAGCAGCAGCTGTCGGACTTCCGGCGCCGCTCGGACGTCGACTTCATCGTCGTGTTCTTCCACCACTGCGCGTTCTCCACCACCAACCAGCACGCCTCCGAGGGCGGCGTGCGGGACCAGTGGGTGCCGCTGTTCGAGCAGCACAAGGTGGACCTGGTCATCAACGGCCACAACCACGTGTACGAGCGCACCGACGCGATCGCCAACAACGCGGTCAAGAAGGCGCTGCCGGCCGGCAGCACGCACTACCCGGCCGACGGCGGCGTGGTCTACGCGACCGCCGGCGCCGCGGGCCGCAGCCTGTACTCGTTCCCGGTGCCGGACTCCTACGAGGGCAACGTGTCCTCGCTGGACTCGGTCGCGACCTACCACTGGGTCAAGGGCGGCGGCAAGGTCACCGAGACCGTCGGCTGGTCCCGGGCCCGCTACACCGGCTACTCGTTCCTGCGCGTGGACGCGACCCCGGCCCGCGCCGGCCGCACCACCACGCTGAAGGTGACGGCGCTGGCCGAGAGCGGCGCGCAGCTCGACCACTTCACGATCGAGCGGACCGCGGGCAAGCACTGAGCGCTGGGCGCTGAGTACGAAGCGCCGAGCGCTGAGCATTGAGTACGAAGCGCCGAGCGCTGAGCACGAAACGCTGAGCACTGCGCACTGAGCACGAAGCGCCGAAGCGGAAGCGGCCTCGCCGAGACGGTGCGGCCGGTTCGGTGAGGCGCTGAGCGACAAGCCAGCCTGGGACCCCGTCGCCGGTCGGCCGGTTCCAGGTATCGAGGTGGTGGTCCGGGTGGAACCGGCCACCACCTCTTGGTTTTCCCGCTGCTGGCTCTCCCGCCGCTGGTTCTCCCGCTGCCGGCTCTCCCGCTCGTGGCTCGCCCGCCAGCCTCAGGCCTCGGCGATCACCACGGCCGAGGCGATCCCGGCGTCGTGCGACAGCGACACGTGGAACGTGCGGATGCCCCGCTCCGCGGCCAGCGCCGCCACCGTCCCGGTGACCCGCAGCTCCGGCCGGCCGTCCGGCAGCGTCACCACCTCGCCGTCGTGCCAGCGCAGGCCGCGCGGCGCGCCGAGGGCCTTGGCGAGCGCCTCCTTCGCCGCGAACCGCGCCGCCAGCGAGGCGGTGCCGCGTTCCCGCTCCGCGGGGGTGAACAGCTTCTCGCGCAACGCCGGCGTGCGGGCGATCGACGCCGCGAACCGTTCGACGTCCACGACGTCGATGCCCACACCCAGGATCATGCGCGAGTCCTTACCTGCCGCTACTCCACCGTGACCGACTTGGCCAGGTTACGCGGCTGGTCGACGTCGTAGCCCAGGGCGTCGGCGAGTTCGGCGGCGAAGACCTGGAGCGGGATGGTGGCGACCAGCGGCTGGAGCAGGATCGGCAGTTCCGGGACGTGGAACAGGAAGTCGGCGTAGGGGGCCACGGCCTCGTCGCCGTCCTCGGCGATGACGATGGTCTTGGCGCCGCGGGCCCGGACCTCCTGGATGTTGGAGACGATCTTGTCGTGCAGCAGCGGCCGCTTGGGCGAGGGCACCACGACCACGACCGGCAGGTCCTGCTCGATCAGGGCGATGGGGCCGTGCTTGAGCTCGCCGGCGGCGAAGCCCTCGGCGTGGATGTAGGCCAGCTCCTTGAGCTTGAGCGCGCCCTCCAGGGCCATCGGGTAGCCGACGTGGCGGCCCAGGAACAGCACGGTGCGGGCGCCGACCATGGAGCGGGCCAGCTTGCGCACCGGGTCCATGCGGTTCAGGGTCTCGGCGATCGCCGCCGGGGAGTCCGACAGCTGGGTCAGGACCTCGGCGACCTCGTCGTTGAACTTCACGCCGCGGACCTGGGCCAGGTAGAGGCCGACGAGGTAGCAGGCGGTGAGCTGGGTCAGGAACGCCTTGGTGGAGGCGACGCCGATCTCCGGGCCGCCGTGGGTGTAGACGACGGCGTCGGACTCGCGCGGGATGGTGGAGCCGTTGGTGTTGCAGATGGCCAGCACCCGGGAGTGCTGCTCGCGGGCGTGCCGGATGGCCATCAGGGTGTCCATGGTCTCGCCGGACTGCGAGATCGCGATCACCAGGGTGTCGCGGGTCAGGATCGGGTCGCGGTAGCGGAACTCGCCGGCCAGCTCGACCTCGACCGGGATCCGGGTCCAGTGCTCGATCGCGTACTTGGCGATCAGGCCGGCGTGGTAGGCGGTGCCGCAGGCGACCACGATGATCTTCGTGATGGCGCGCAGCTCCTCCTCGGACAGCCGCATCTCGTCGAGCACCAGCTTGCCGTCGGCGTTGACCCGGCCCAGCAGGGTGTCGGCGACGGCCTGGGGCTGCTCGGCGATCTCCTTCTGCATGAACCAGTCGTAGCCGCCCTTCTCGGCGGCCGAGGCGTCCCAGGAGACGTGGAACCGCTTGCCCTGGACCTGCTCGCCGTCGAAGGTGGTGATCTTCACCGAGCCGTCCCGGTACACCTCGGCGACCTGGTCCTGGCCCATCTCGATGGCCTCGCGGGTGTAGGCGATGAACGCCGAGACGTCGGAGGCCAGGAACGCCTCGCCCTCGCCGACGCCGATCACCAGCGGGGAGTTGCGGCGGGCGCCGACGACCACGTCGGGGGCGTCGGCGTGCACGGCGACCAGGGTGAAGGCGCCCTGCAGGCGGTTCACGACGCGGCGCATGGCGGCGCCGAGGTCGCCGTCGCCGGCCTCGGCGAAGTCGCGGGCCAGCAGGTGCGCGACGACCTCGGTGTCGGTCTCGCTGAGGAAGGTGACGCCGTCGGCGACGAGGTCGGCCTTGAGGCGGGCGAAGTTCTCGATGATGCCGTTGTGGATGACCGCGACCTTGCCGGCGGTGTCGGTGTAGACGCCGTCGGCGGGGGCGGAGAAGTGCGGGTGGGCGTTGCCGTCGGTCGGGCCGCCGTGGGTGGCCCAGCGGGTGTGGCCCAGGCCGGTGGTGGACGCCGGGAGGGGCCGGACGTCGAGTTCCTTCTCCAGGTTGGCCAGCTTCCCGGCTTTCTTCGCCCCGGCCAGCCGCGCCTCGCCGGCGGACCGGTCGACCACGGCGATGCCCGCCGAGTCGTATCCCCGGTACTCCATCCGGCGCAGACCTTCCACCACGATGCCAAGGGCTTGCTGAGAGCCTACGTAACCCACGATTCCGCACATGGGGAGGAGCATAGTGGTATACCCGCTGACCTGGATTGGTACAGACCAATACGGCGCCGCTACCAGTCGGTAGGCTGTCGGTAGGGTGGAGCCGTGACCAGTGCCCAGGCCCAGGCCGCACCTCCCGCGCCCAACCCGTTCTTGGAGTTCAGCCGAGACGCGTGGGCAGCCCTGAGGGACCGGACCCCGCTGCCGCTGACCGAGCCGGAGATCGAGCGGCTGCGCGGCCTGCTCGACGTGACCGACATCGAGGAGGTCCGCGACGTCTACCTGCCGTTGACCCAGTTGCTGAGCCTCTACGTACGCTCCACCGCGCACCTGCGCGGCACCATCGCCTCGTTCGCCGCCGGAGTCGGCGACCCGCAGGGGCAGTGGACGCCGGAGACGGCGCCGCCGTTCGTGATCGGCATCGCCGGCTCGGTGTCGGTGGGCAAGTCCACCTTCTCCCGGACACTGCGGGAACTGCTGGCCCGCAGCCCCGAGCACCCCGAAGTGGGATTGATCACCACCGACGGGTTCCTGTACCCGAACACCGTGCTGGAGAAGCACGGCCTGATGGGCCGCAAGGGCTTCCCGGAGTCGTACGACCAACGAGCGTTCCTGCGCTTCCTGTCGGCGGTGAAGTCCGGCCAGGCGACGGTCGAGGCACCGGTGTATTCACATCTGGTCTACGACATCGTGCCCGGCGAATGCGTGACAGTGCAGCGCCCCGACATCCTGCTGGTGGAGGGACTGAACCTGCTCCAACCGGCCCGGACCCGAGCCGACGGCCGCACCTCGATGGCGGCCTCGGACTTCCTGGACTTCTCGATCTACCTCGACGCCCGCCGCTCGGACCTGAAGCGCTGGTACACCGACCGCTTCCTGGCCCTCCGCTCCACAGCATTCAGCGACCCCCAGTCCTACTTCCACCGCTTCGCCTCACTGACCGACGACGCCGCCCGCGGCCTGGCCGAGGAGATCTGGACCTCGATCAACGAGCGGAACCTGATCGACAACATCCTGCCGACGCGCGGCCGGGCGAAGCTGGTGCTGCGCAAGAGCGCTGATCATCGGGTGGAGCGGGTGCAGCTGCGGAAGCCTTGAGGTGGGGGCACAGGACTCAGGACACAGAAAGCAGGAAGGGGAAGCAGGGGCGGGAGTGGGGCCGGGGCAGAGTAGCTGGCAGGCGGCACGCGAGAAGTGGTGCGCGGCAGGCAGCGAACAGTAGCTGGCGAGCGGAGAGTGGCAGGCGGCGGCAAGAAGCGGTCCACAGCGGCGAGCGGCGAGCAGTAGCCGGTGCGCGAGAAGCGGTGCATGGCAGGTGGTATCCGCCGAGCGGTTTTGCTTAGCGGTGGCTGCTGGGCGGGTGTCGCTGAGCGCCGAGTCGCGGTCGGCAAGTCGCGCGCGGACCGCGATGGCGAATCAGAGCTCTCCGACTCGTCGGATCGAGCCGTCCGGCCGACCCCGCCGACCAGCCCGTCTCCCTTTTCTACAAGACATCGGCGCGCCGCTCCGGCCATCGTGTGGAGGCATGCCGGTCCGCTCGATGCGGGGGGACGGCACCGCGACCGGCCGCGGAACCGGCCGGAACGGTGTCGTCACGCGGGTCGGAGGCGAGGTCGGGGCGGCTGGGCAAGAGCCGGAGGTGCGAGGGCCGGGGCAGGTCACTGCGTCAGTCGAGCAACACGCTGGTGACCCGTCCGGGGAGCCGGTCGAGTGCGGACCCGGGCGGGGCTCCGTGCCGCAGCTCCGCCAGCCGTCCCGGCGTCAGGCCGGTCATCGCTTTGACGTCGCGGGTCAGGTGCGCCTGGTCGTGGAAGCGGGCCAGGGCCGCGGCCTGGGCCCAGCTGCGGCCGGTCAGCCGGGCCCGCAATGCTGTCTGCAGGCGCAGTATCCGCGCCACCGATTTCGGGGGCATTCCCACCTGCTCCAGGAAGCGGCTGCGCAGGTGGCGGGCGCTCCAGCCGACGTCGTGCTGCACCTCCCGCAGTGGTCGGCCGGCCGCGATCAGTCGCAGCGCGCGTGTCACCTGCCAGGACGGGACCACGGGCGAGTCGGCCGCGCGCCGTTGGAGCCAGCCGTCCAGGAGGTGGAAGCGCTGCTCCCAGTCCGGCAGGCCGGCCAGTTCCTCCACCAGCAGCTCCCCGGGGCGGCCCAGGATCTCGGCCAGGGTCGGGAAGCCGGTGGCCAGGTGTGCCATCGGCAGGCCGAGGAGCCGGTGGGTGCCGGTGTGGCCGAGGGTGATCTCCAGGCCGTGGACGCGGCCGCGGTGCCGGCCGATCGAGGCGGCCGAGCGGCCCGCGGTCAGGAACGAGCCGCGCTCGAACGGCGGCTCGGCGGCCTCGATCGGGCCGATCCGGATCGGTTCGCCGAACGCCAGCAGCAGAGTGACCGCGCCGGAGGGGATCTCCAGGCGCGATCGCTCGGGGGCGTGCGGCAGGTGGAAGCCGTGGTAGCGGTGCGCGAGGCGGCGCAGTGCGGGGTCCGGCTCGCGGCGCACGCTTTCCATGGCCGCCAGGCTATTGTCAGGCGGCCTCCCCGGAAACCCTGAAGGACTGCAGGCGGCGGGTGCCGTAGATCAGCGCCCCGGCCGTGAACACCACCGACATCACCACCGAGGTGCTCATCGTCAGGTGCGCGCCGAGGTTCGGCAGGTGCCCGATCTGGTCGGCCAGGCCCAGTTCGTACTGGCCGATGGACAGCAGCCGCAGACCGCTGACCTGGCGGGTCAGCAGGCTCTCCCAGACCAGGATGTAGATCAGGGTCACGGCCACGGAGCGCTTGGTCACCACCGACAGGAACAGGAAGAAGGCGCTGTAGACCACGGCCCCGACGGCGGCGGCCACGATCACGCCGAGCGCCTCGGCGGTGTCGCCCTTGACCGGGGTGAAGGTCATGTCCAGCGGGCCGGGGTTGTCGACGTAGCCGGTGGTGCCGACGAACGCCGCGACCGTGATCGGCACGACGGCGAACACCAGGGTGGCGGCCGAGGCCACGATCCACTTGGTGGTCATCACCGTGGCCCGGCTGACCGGGGTGGCCAGCAGGTGCAGGATCGAGGCGTCGTCGACCTCGGTGCCCAGCACCGAGGTGCCGATGATCATGGCGGTCAGCGGCAGCAGGGTGACCAGGCCGATCTGGCCCAGCACCACGCCGGGCCAGCCGAAGTCGTGCGAGCTGTTGATGTCCGTGGTGACCCGCAGCCCGATGGTCAGGGCCAGCAGCAGGGCCGGCGGCAGCGCGATCAGCAGCGAGCGCCGGCGGCCCAGCAGCCCGCGCAGGGTGATGGCGGCGATCGTGGGGTTGAAGACGGTCGACATGGGTGTCAATCTCCTTACGAAGCCACCAGATAGGTGAACACGGACTCCAGCGACTCGTCGGCGGGCAGCACCGTGCGCAGCCGCACGCCGTGCTCCCGGGCGACGGCCGCCAACTCCCGGCTGAACGCGCCGTAGTCGCCGGCGCGGACCTGGAGGCCGCCGCCGGGGACGAGTTCGACGCCGTTGACCGAGTCCCGGCCGATGAGCGCGGCGGCCAGGACGCGGTCGTCGCTGGAGGCGACCTGGAACACGTGCGGGCGGGAGGTCATCAGGCGGCGGATAGTGCGGTAGTCGCCGGAGGCGGCGAGCCGGCCGGAGACGATGACCTGCACGGTGCCCGAGAGCCGTTCGACCTCTTCCAGGATGTGCGAGGAGAACACGATCGTGTGGCCGCTGTCGCCGAGGCGGTGCAGCAGGTCCATCATGTGCATGCGCTGGCGCGGGTCCATGCCGTTGAACGGCTCGTCGAGCAGCAGCACCCGGGGCTGGTGGACCAGGGCGGCGGCGACCTTGATGCGCTGCCGCATGCCTTTGGAGTAGGTGTCGATGCGGCGGTCGGCGGCCTCGGTGTCCATCTCGACCATGGTCAGTGCGCGGGCCACGGCGGTGTCGACGTCGGCGAGCTTGTGCAGTTTGGCGGTGGCGGTGACGAACTGGCGGCCGGTGAGGAAGGCGTAGACGGAGTCGCGTTCGGGGACCAGGCCGATCAGCCGGTAGATGCCGGGGTTGTGCCAAGTGGCCTGGCCGGCGACGGTGACGGTGCCGCGGGAGGGCGACAGGAAGCCGGAGACCAGGTGCAGCAGGGTGGACTTGCCGGCGCCGTTGGGGCCGAGCAGGCCGGTGACGCCGGGGCCGATGGTCATGCTGATGTCGTTGACGGCGACGACGTTGCCGTACCAGTGGGTGACGTTGTCGAGCACGATCTCGGCCGCGGCGCCGTGCCCTGCGGCCGGGTCCGGGGCGATCGTGGCGGCACTGGAGCCGGATTCGGCGCCGGTGCCGGCCGCCGCGGTGTCCCGCTGGCCGGGGATGTTGTCGATGGTCACAGCAGGCTCGCCTTCTGGTAGCGGCGCATCAGCAGGAACAGGCCCAGCGCGCACAGGGCGACCAGGACGATCAGGTAGACCGCGCCGAAGCCGCCGGGGTAGGGGATCTCGGCCTTGTCCGGGGCCCGGCCGACGATCCATTCCTTCATGCCCTCGATCATGTTCGCCGGGTTGAGCAGGCCGGAGATCTTCGGGCCCAGGCCCGGGCTCTCGGGCTTGACGAAGTAGCCGCCGCCGTCGGGGTCGTGGTGGTAGTGCGGCCGGAACCCGGTGAGGTGGACCATCGCGGTGGAGACCACCCAGGTGCCGAAGAAGAACACGGCGACGGCGCCGGTGGCGAAGGCGCGGCGGCCGGTGAAGCAGGACAGCAGCGCGGCCAGGATCGCGAAGGTGACGGAGTAGACCACGGCCAGTTCCACGCCGGGCAGGAAGGCGCGGGTCTCGTGCCAGACCTCGGAGGCGCCGTGCAGCGAGCCGATGGTGCCGACGTAGAGCAGCAGCTCGGGGACCGCGGTGAGCACGAGCATCGCCGTGATCAGGGCACTGACCTTGGCCAGCGGGTAGTCGGTGCGGCGCAGCGGCCGGGAGAAGTACAGCGGCAGGGTGCGGTTGCGGATGTCGCGGGAGATCAGCTCCGGGGTGACCGCGGCCAGGTACAGGACCAGCACGAGCTGGAAACTGAACATGTACTCGTCGTAGGCGATGGCACGGATGCCGGTGCGGGAGACCGAGAAGGCGTTGGCGACGGCCGGCAGGCACATGATGACCAGCGCCATGAACGGCACGATCTTGGCCTTGGGGCCGCGGCCCAGGCCCCAGGCCGAGCGCAGGCTGTGCCAGTACAGGGCGCGGACGATGCCCAGGCGGCCGACGCGTTCGCCGTCGTAGGTGCGGTAGCCGATGTCGTGGATGACACCGGACGGGGTGGCGGTCTCAGTGCTCATCGGCGCTCTCGTTTCCGGTCGCGGCGCCGCCGGCGGTGGTGCCGGCGGAAGGGGGGTCGGCGGGGGCGGCGGCCGGGTCGGCAGCGGCGGAAGAGTCGGCAGCGGCAGCCGGGTCGGTGGGGGCGGCGGCGACCGGGTCGGCAGCGGCGGCAGGGCCGTCGGCAGGGCTGTCGGCAAGGCTGTCGGCAGAAAGGGCGGCGGCAACCGGGGCACCGACAGAACCGATGTCGGTAGCACCGGTGCCGGCAAAAGCCGTACCGGCGGCGGGAGCGCCGAGGGCGGCCTCGTCGTCGAACCGGTCGTCCTCGAACCGCTCGTCGGCGAACAGCTCCTCCACCCGGTGCCGGCGCCGTTCCAGCCGGTTCAGCGGCAGGCCGAGGTCGGCCACCGCGTCCCGGATGGCGTCGTACACGCGGTCCGCCTCCTCGTCGGTGGCGCCCAGCCGGACCAGCAGGGCGCGGCCGTCGCGGCGCGGCTCCAGCCCGGCGGCCTTCAGGGCGGCGCCGAGCTGTCCGGTGCCCTCGTCGACCTCGACCGCCAGCACCGCGCTGGCCTTGGTGAAGGCCGACATCGAGGCGGCCCGCAGCAGCTTGCCGGAGTCGATGGCGACCAGCGAGTCGCAGATCTGCTCGATCTCGCCGAGCAGGTGCGAGGCGACCAGGATGGAGATGCCGAACTCGGCGCCGATCCGCTCGATCAGGTCCAGCATGGCCTCGCGGCCGGCCGGGTCCAGGCCGTTGGTGGGCTCGTCGAGCAGCAGCAGCCGGGGGTCGCCGACCAGGGCCTGGGCCAGCTTCACCCGCTGCTTCATGCCGGTGGAGTAGGTGCCGGTCAGGCGGTAGCGCTCCTCGTGCAGGCCGACGTGCCGCAGCGCCTCGGCGGCCCGCTCCTTGGCGGCGGTCGGCGGCAGCCCGCCCATCCGGCCCATGTGCGTGACGAACTCGGTGGCGGTCACGTCCGGCGGCAGGCAGTCGTGCTCGGGCATGTAGCCCACCAGGGTCCTGATCCGCTCGGCCTGGTCGACCACGTCGTAGCCGAGGACCGCGGCCGAGCCGGAGGTCGGCGCCAGCAGCCCCAGCAGGATCTTGATCAGCGTCGACTTGCCGGCGCCGTTCGCCCCGACCAGGCCGATGACGCCGGGCGGGACCGCGAGGGTCAGGCCGTCCAGGGCCGTCACCGGCCCCCGGGAGGTGCCGGGATAGCGCTTGGTGAGGCCGGATGCCTCGATCACGGCGGCGAGGCCCGCCGCGGGGACGGCCGCGCCGGCGGGGCCGGCCGTCGGTGTCGTGGCTGTGGTCATAGTGCCCACCGTAGGGAACGCGGGGTCCCGGCGCTTCAGCTTGAAGTGGGGATCCGGTGTAGGCCGCGAGGATGACGCGATAGGCCCCGGGGAGTACGCGCAGGGTCTCCCGGGGCCTCCCGGGGGCGGCCGGGGCCCCGGGACCGGGCCAGCCTCCGGGGGGCGCTCCAGGGCGTTCCGAGGCCGTTTCCAGCGGCAGGCCGGATGGTGGACCACCAAGCGGCGGAACTCCGGAATCTTGTTACGGTGAACCTATGAATACGGCCGATCTTCTTACCATCACCTCCGATGATCTGGCCATTACGCGCCTGGGCGACCGCACCGTCGACACCCCGCTGAAGGAACTCCTCGGCGAGCGGCAGGAGACGATGCACTACGTCACCGAGACCGACCGGGTCCTGCTCGACGTGGTGCAGGGCATCGCGAAGAAGCGCGGCGTGGACGTCGCGGGGCTGCCCGCGTTCAACCCCGGCGGCCCGCGCGAGAAGCTTTTCTTCGAGCCCACCGAGGTCACCGCCGGCATCGTCACCTGCGGCGGCCTGTGCCCGGGCCTGAACAACGTGATCCGCGGCCTGGTGCTGCACCTGGGCCGGGCCTACGGCGTCCGCAAGGTGCTGGGCTTCCGCAACGGCTTCAAGGGCCTGGCCGACGGCTCCGAGCCGCTCCAGCTGACCGAGCAGGCCGTCGCCGACATCCAGAACCGCGGCGGCACCATACTCGGCACCTCGCGCGGCAACCAGGACCCCTCGATCGGCGTCGACACGCTGGTCCGGCTCGGCGTGAACATCCTGTTCGTGATCGGCGGCGACGGCAGCCTGCGCGGCGCGCAGAAGCTGGCCGACGAGGCGCGGCGGCGCGGCGAGCGGATCGCGGTGGTCGGCATCCCGAAGACCATCGACAACGACATCCCGTGGATCGACCGCTCCTTCGGCTTCCAGACCGCGCTGTCCCAGGCCGCGGAGTCGATACGGGCCGCGCACGTGGAGGCCTTCTCCACCGAGAACGGCGTGGGCCTGGTGAAGCTGATGGGCCGGCACAGCGGCTTCATCGCCTGCCACGCCACCCTGGCCAGCCACGACGTGGACTTCACGCTGATCCCCGAGGTCCCCTTCGACATCGACGTGTTCCTGTCCTGTCTGAAGAAGCGGGTCGAGCACCAGGGCCACGCCGTGGTGGTGGTGGCCGAGGGCGCCGGGCAGGAGCACTTCCCGGCCTCGGACCAGACCGACGCCTCCGGCAACGCCCGGCTGAACGACATCGGCGGGCTGCTGAAGAAGCGGATCGTCGACTGGTTCGGCGACACGCCGCTGTCGGTGCGGTACGTGGACCCGGGCTACGAGATCCGCTCCGTGCCCGCGAACGCCTACGACGCGGTGTACTGCACGCGGCTGGCGCAGGCCGCCACGCACGCCGGCATGGCCGGGTTCACCTCGATGGTGGTCGGGCAGTGGCACGGCCGGATGGTGCACCTGCCGATCTCGCTGGCCACCGGCAGCCGGAACGTGGTGGACCCGTACGGGCAGCTGTGGATGAACGTGCTGGAGACCACCGGGCAGCCGAAGAAGATGAGCTGAGGTATCGCTTCGCGCACTGGAAGCGAAAACGTATAGCGGTAGTCGGCGGGTGGCGGCCGCCGCTATACGTTTTCGCTCTATGGCGTTGTCATCGCGTTCTATTGCGTTGTCATCGCGTTGCCGCGTTCTGCCGGTCGCTAGCCGAGCGCGGTCTTCACCACGCCGGCCAGGTGCTCGGCCAGCCGCCGCGCCAGCTCGGCGTCCTCGGCCTCGACCATCACCCGCACCAGCGGCTCCGTGCCGCTGGGGCGCAGCAGGACCCGGCCGGTGTCGCCGAGCTCGGCCTCGGCCTCCTTGACCGCCTGCGCCAGCTCGGCGCTGGAGGCGGCGCGGGACTTGTCGACGTCCTTGACGTTGATCATCACCTGCGGGAGCTTGGTCATCACCGCGGCCAGCTCGGCCAGCGGCCGGCCGGTGGCGGCCACCCGGGCCAGCAGGTGCAGCGCGGTCAGCGTGCCGTCGCCGGTGGTGGCGTGGTCGGTGAGGATCACGTGGCCGGACTGCTCGCCGCCGAGCACGAAGCCGCCGGCCCGCATCGCCTCCAGCACGTAGCGGTCCCCGACCGCGGTCTCCACGAAGTTCAGGCCCTCGCGCTGCATCGCCTGCTTGAAGCCGAAGTTCGCCATCACGGTGCCGACCACGGTGCCGCCGGTCAGCGTGCCGGTCTCGCGCATGGCCAGCGCCAGCACCGCCAGGATCTGGTCGCCGTCGACCTCCTCGCCGGCGGCGTCGACGGCCAGGCAGCGGTCGGCGTCGCCGTCGTGCGCGATGCCGGCGTCGGCGCCGTGCGCGACCACGGCCGCGCGCAGGCCCTCCAGGTGCGTGGAGCCGCAGTTGTCGTTGATGTTCAGGCCGTCCGGCTCGACGTGGGTGGCGATCACCTCGGCGCCGGCCCGGCGCAGCGCCTCCGGCGAGACGTGGAACGCCGCGCCGTTGGCCTCGTCGACGACCACCTTCAGGCCGTCGAGGCGGTTGGGCAGGGTGGAGAGCAGGTGCTCGACGTAGCGCTCGCCGCCCTCGGGGTAGTCCCGGACGCGGCCGATGGCGGCCCCGACCGGACGGGTCCACTGCTCGTTCATCCGGCGCTCGATGGCGTCCTCAAGGGCGTCGTCCAGCTTCACGCCGCCGCGGGCGAGGAACTTGATGCCGTTGTCCGGCGCCGGGTTGTGCGAGGCGGACAGCACCACGCCGAGATCGGCGCCGAGCACCTCGGTCAGGTAGGCGACCGCCGGGGTCGGCAGCACGCCGAGGCGGAGCACGTCCACCCCGGCGGAGGCGAGGCCGGCGACCACCGCGCCCTCCAGGAACTCGCCGGACGCACGCGGATCGCGGCCCACGACCGCCTTGGGACGGTGGCCTTCGAAGAGGCCGACCTCGCCGAGGACGTGTGCGGCGGCCACCGACAGGTCCAGCGCCAGCTCCGCGGTCAGTTCCCGGTTGGCCATGCCGCGTACGCCGTCGGTGCCGAAAAGCCTGGTCATATGCGCGCTCTCCTCGAGGGGGCAGGAGGGGTGGAAACCCTAGGGGACGGTATTCCCGGGAAAACATCGTACGAACGCCCCGGGAAGGGGAACCTCCCGGGGCGTTCGTTTTCGACGGGACCGCGAAATTCCTCTCGCGGAGGCGCCGGTGTTTAGCGCTTGCTGTACTGCGGAGCCTTACGGGCCTTCTTCAGACCGGCCTTCTTACGCTCGGTGGCGCGCGGGTCCCGAGTCAGGAAGCCGGCCTTCTTCAAGGTGGCCCGGTTGTTCTCCAGGTCCGCCGCGTTCAGCGCGCGGGCCACGCCCAGGCGCAGCGCGCCGGCCTGGCCGGAGATGCCGCCGCCGTCGATGCGGGCGACGACGTCGTAGGCGCCGTCCAGCTCCAGGACCTTGAACGGGTCGTTCACCAGCTGCTGGTGGACCTTGTTCGGGAAGTAGGAGTCCAGAGTACGGCCGTTGATCTTCCAGACGCCGGTGCCCGGCACGATCCGGACGCGGGCGATGGCCTCCTTGCGGCGGCCCAGGCCCTGCCCGGAAGTGGTGGCGGAGCGGCGCACGACGGGCGCGGCCGCCGCGGCGGGGGTCTCGGAGGTGTACTCGGTGAGCTCCTCCTCCTCGCCGCCGCCGCCGGCGAACTCGTCAACGAACTCGGGGGTGGTGTCGACCTCGGTCACAGCCACAGTTCCTTTCTGGGTGAACTAAGAAGAGTGGAGTGGCCGGGACTACTGCGCGACCTGGGTGATGACGTACGGCTCCGGCTTCTGGGCCGCGTGCGGGTGCTCCTCGCCGCGGTACACCTTCAGCTTCGACAGCATCTGGCGGCCGAGGGAGTTCTTCGGCAGCATGCCGCGAACGGCCTTCTCGATGGCCTTGCGCGGGTCCTTGTCGATCAGGTCGCCGTACTTCACCGAACGCAGACCGCCCGGGTAGCCGGAGTGGCGGTAGGCGAGCTTGTCCTGGCGCTTGTTGCCGGACAGGTGCACCTTCTCGGCGTTGATGATGATGACGAAGTCGCCCGCGTCGACGTGCGGGGCGAAAATCGGCTTGTGCTTGCCGCGAAGCAGGTTCGCGGTCTGGGTGGCCAGACGCCCGAGAACAATGTCACGGGCATCGATGACGTGCCACTGACGCTGCACGTCACCGGGCTTGGGGCTGTACGTACGCACGGAAATGCTCCTGGCGTGTGTCGTAGACGTTTACGCGATGAAGAAGCACGCCGTCGTCGTGAGTACAAGGCATGCCTAAAGGCGCGTGTCCCCTCGCCATACTCCCCGTTTCCCCGGATGCAACGCCAGGGACACGGTTTTGTACGAACACGGGATGGACGCACCGAAGCACCAGCTTACCCGATGGTCGGGGATGCTCAGGACTTCGCGCCGGACTTGACCGGCCGGCGGTCCGGCCGGCGCTCGTCCCAGACCGGTTCCGGGGCCTCGTAGACCCGGCCGTCGGTGCCGAACACCAGGTAGCGGTCGAAGCCCTTGGCGAACCAGCGGTCGTGGGTGACGGCGATCACGGTGCCGTCGTACTGCTGGAGACCGTCCTCCAGGGCGTCGGCCGACATCAGGTCGAGGTTGTCGGTGGGCTCGTCGAGCAGCAGCATCGTGGCGCCGCTGAGCTCCAGACGCAGGATCTGGAAGCGGGCCTGCTGGCCGCCGGAGAGGTTGCCGAAGCGCTGCTCGGCCTGGTTGTTCAAGGCATAGCGGGCCAGCGTCGGCGAGGCGTTGTCGCGCTGGAAGGAGAACTCCTCCCAGAGGATCTCCAGAAGCGTCTTCTGCTCCAGGTGCGGCTGCCTATGCGTTTGGCGGAAGTGTCCAGGGACGACGCGCGCGCCGAGTTTGAAAGTGCCGGTGTGGGCGACGTCGTCGCCGCCGGCGAGGAGGCGGAGGAAGTGGGACTTCCCTGAGCCGTTCCCGCCGAGGACCGCTACGCGTTCGCCATAGAAGATCTCCGTGGAGAACGGCTGCATGAGGCCGGTGAGTTCCAGGTTCACGCACTCGAAGGCGCGCACTCCGGTGCGTCCGCCCTTAAGGCGCATCTTCACCTGTTGCTCGCGCGGCGGCGCGGGCGGCGGGCCGGCCTGCTCGAACCTCTCCAGGCGGGTGCACATGGCGCGGTACTTCGCGGCCATCGCCTCGCTGTTCTTGGCCTGCTGGCGGAGTTCGACGACGAGGTCCTTGAGGCGGCGGTGTTCTTCTTCCCAGCGGCGCAGGAGTTCTTCGAAGCGGTCGAAGCGGGCCTTGCGGACTTCGTGGTAGTTGGCGAAGCCGCCGCCGTGGATCCAGACCGAGCCGCCGATACCGCCGCCGGAGCCGACCTCGACGGTGACGATCTTCTTCGCGGTGCGGGCGAGGAGTTCGCGGTCGTGGGTGACGAACAGGACCGTCTTGGGCGTCTCGTTGATGGCTTCTTCGAGCCAGCGCTTGCCGGGGACATCGAGGAAGTTGTCCGGCTCGTCGAGCAGGAGGACTTGGTCCGGACCGCGCAGGAGCGCTTCGAGGACGAGGCGCTTCTGCTCGCCGCCGGAGAGCGTCGCGGCGGGGCGGAACTGGGCCTGGATGTAGGGAACGCCCACGGCGATCGTGCAGCAGGCGTCCCATAGCGTTTCCGCCTCGTAGCCGCCCGCGTCGCCCCAGTCGACGAGCGCCTGGGCGTAGCGGAGCTGGGTGGGCTCGGCGTCGTCCTCCATCATCAGCAGCTCGGCGGTCTCAAGCTCCGCGGCGGCTTTCTGGAGGTTCGGCTGGGCGACCGACAGGAGCAGGTCGCGGACGGTCGGCGGCTCCTGGCCGGGTTCGGTTTTGCGGTCGACGAACTGGCGCATCACGCCGAGGCCGCCGGAGCGCACCACGGCGCCGCCGGTGGGATCGATGTCGCCGGCGATGAGGCGCAGCAGGGTGGTCTTGCCGGCGCCGTTGGCGCCGACCAGGGCCGCTTTGTCGCCGTCGCCGATCCGGAAGGTGATGTCCTGGAGCAGGACGCGGCCGTCCGGAAGGTGGTACTGGAGACTGTTGACGTCGATATGGCCCATGGCGTGCAGTGTCGCTCAAAGCGGCCTAGTGGCGCGAATGGATATAGCGTCGCGGGCATGGGTGAGGTGTTACTGCTGTGCGGGTCGGTGCGTAAGGGATCCTCGAATGAGGCGATGCTGCGGCTGGTACAGGACGTAGCTGGGGAAACGTATAGCGCGGTGTTCTATGAGGGGCTTGGGGATCTCCCTCATTTCAATCCCGATCTGGATGTCGATCCGTTGCCGGAGGCGGTTGCCGGGCTGCGGGCCGCCATCGCGCGCGCGGACGCGGTTCTGGTGTGCACACCGGAGTACGCGGGGACGTTGCCAGGATCGTTCAAGAACCTGCTGGACTGGACGGTCGGCGGAACCGAGATCTGCGACAAGCCGACGGGATGGATCAACGCGGCGAATCCGGGGCGCGGCGAGGGCGCTGTGGCGACGCTGCGGACGGTGCTGGAGTACACCGGTGCGGGGATCGTGGAAGAGGCGTGCGCGCGGATCGCTATAGCGGATCCCGACGCGCGCGAACGTATTACGGAGGTTCTGCGCGCGTTGGTCCGGTAGAACGAACGGATGCGACCGGAACCAGGCCAGGTATTGCATTTCTCGGAAGAC
The DNA here is from genome assembly GCF_039531695.1 of Catenulispora yoronensis. NCBI lineage: Bacteria > Bacillati > Actinomycetota > Actinomycetes > Catenulisporales > Catenulisporaceae > Catenulispora > Catenulispora yoronensis. The sequence continues at coordinate 22,016 of NZ_BAAAQN010000009.1, read as the reverse complement.
CCGACCATCACTCGCTTCGCACCGCATGTGGCCGCCACCGCGCGACAGCCGGAGGCGTATGTGTGGGCTGTCGACCGCGACAGGTGCCCCGACTATTGGTTCCCGCGGGAGTGCCCGCGGGCGATGGCCTGGGTGCAGCCGGGCACCACCGCCGAGGACCGCGACCGGATCATCGGCCCCGGCGGCGGACCGCGGGTGCACGCGGTGGAGTACGGCTGGCTGGAGCGGATGCGGACGGTGGAGCTGTACGCGTACCGGTTCGACGCGCGCGAGTTCCGGCCGTTCGGCGATCCGGTCCACGCGCACGTCGCCGAGCGGGAGGTGCGGCCGCTCGGTCCGGCGGAGCGGGTCGGAGACGTGTTCGCGCTGTTCGAGGCGGCGGACATCCAGCTCCGGGTGCTGCCGACGCTGCTGCCGTTCTGGGAGCAGGTGATCGGGTCGACGCTGGGGTTCAGCGGGATCCGGATGCGGAACGCGCGTACTGGGGTTTGAGCTGCGGGGCCGTGGGACTGCGTGCTGCGGGGCTGCGGGGCTGCGGGGCTGCGGGGCTGCGGCTAGAGCATCAGCTCGGCGGTCGGGGTCGGTCAGTCCGATTCCAGCACCCTGACGCGCCGGGTCTTCCGCTGCTGCGCGGCCAGCTCGTCGTCCGGCGGGTAGACGACCTCTTCGAGCGTCAGCCCCTGCGGCGGGGCAACCTTCACCTCGGAGGAGCGGACCTGCTCGGCAAGGATCCGGCCGGGATCGCCGACCGGCCGCCGGCCCTCCCCCACCGCCAGCAGCGCACCGACGAGGCTGCGGACCATGGAGTGGCAGAAGGCATCCGCCCGCACGTCGGCGACGAGCAGGCCGGTCGGCGTCAGCGTGGTCGGCGCCTCGCGGGTCCAGGTGAGGCGGGTGAGGCAGCGGATGGTGGTCGCCCCCTCGCGCTTCTTGCAGAAGGAGGCGAAGTCGTGCTCCCCGAGCAGCGCTGCGGCAGCCTCGTTCATCAGGTCCGGGTCGAGGACGCGCGGATGCCACAGGACGTCGTGGCGGCGCAGCGGGTGCGGGCCGTAGGGGGCGTCGGTGACACGGTAGGTGTAGCGGCGGCCGACGGCGGCGAACCGAGCGTCGAAGCCCTCCGGAGCGGCCGCGGCGGCCCAGACCCGCACATCCCCCGGCAACACCGCCGCGAGCCGCCTCAGCAGCCGCTCCTGGTGCTCGGCCCACAACTCCTCGGGCACGTCCAGATGCGCCACCTGTCCCCCGGCGTGCACCCCGGCGTCGGTCCGTCCGGCCACCACCAGCGTCACGTCCCGCCGCAGCACCGTGGACAGCGCGGCGGTCAGCTCCCCGCACACCGTCCGCCGCCCCGGCTGGACGGCCCACCCGGAGAAGGCGGTGCCGTCGTAGGCCAGGTCGAGGCGGACGCGGACGTCTCCGGGGAGGGGCTCGGTGCTCACGGGTTCATTCTCGCGCAGAGCGCGCGACGGCTGCCGCCGGCCCGGTCGGCGTCTAGACCGGCGGAGCGGAAAAGAATTTCTCCAGCGAGACCCCGTTGACCCAGTGGCTGAGCTTGTCGCGATCGATCAGGACCACCTGCTGGGACTGGGCCAACTCCCGGCATTGTCTGGTGAAGCGCCAGGCAGTGGTGACGAACACCGGCAGATCGGCGCCGTGCACCGCGCGGACGGTGCCGAGGAACCGCTGCATGTCCGGGCCGGGCACCGGCGCGCTCTCCTTGTACCGCTTGCACTGGATCACGACGAGCCTGCCGTCCGGGGCCTTGGCGATCACATCGGCGCCGAGGTCGCCCGCCCCGCCGCCGGCTCTCACAACCAGGAACCCGTCCCGATGGCACAGCCCGGCGACGAACTTCTCGAACTCCGTTCCGCTCATCGCGTCCAACGCGCGGAGGCTGCGGTGCCGGCCGGCCTGTTCGAGCTCGGCGAGCCGCGCCGCCTCCGCAGCTTGTTCCGCACGCCCGGCGCTGCTGGCGCGCAGCAGCAATGCCACGCCGACGGCGACGACCCCGGCCGCCGGAATCGCCGGCCAGGCCCCCAGCGTGCCGGTCGCCGCCTCGCCGACGGCGACGACCGCACAGGCGGCGAGCACGGCCACCGCCAGCCGCCTGGCCGGCGTCACCGACGGCTCAGCCCGCTGCCGCTGGTTCCCCGCCGGCCGGCCGCCCCGTGCGCCGGTGGGTCGTTTGCGCGGTGCCTTGGTCTGAGCCATGGAGACCACCCCCCTGCGAGCCATCGGATCGTCGAACACTGTGTTCCCCGGGAAGCCGATGGCGAGACGCTATGAGAAATAGCGAAGGCCCGCCCCCTCCGAAGAGGGGGCGGGCCTGGAAACCGCGGAAGGACTTACTCCTTCTCGGCAGCCTCGGTCTCGGTGGCCTCGGTGGCCTCGGTGGCCTCAGCCTCGACAGCCTCGACCTCCTCCGCCGGAGCCTCGGCCGGAGCCTCGGCGGCGGCCGGGGCCTCCGCCTTCGCGGCCTTCTCCTTCACCGAGCGCTTCGTGGCGGCCTCGGCCTCGCGGACCGCGGTCTGCTGCACGGTGAGCGCCTCGACCAGCTCGATCACGGCCATGGGGGCGTTGTCGCCCTTGCGGTTGCCGGCCTTGATGATGCGGGTGTAACCGCCGGGGCGGTTGGCGTAGTTCGGCGCGATCTCGTCGAACAGGCGGAAGACGATGTCCTTGTCGCGGAGCACGGCCAGGACCTGGCGACGGTTGTGCAGGTCGCCCTTCTTGGCCTTGGTGATCAGCCGCTCGGCGTAGGGGCGCAGCAGGCGCGCCTTGGCCTCGGTGGTGGTGATCTTGTCGTGCTCGAACAGCGACTTGGCGAGGTTCGCCAGGATCAGCTTCTGGTGCGCCGGGGAGCCGCCGAGGCGGGCGCCCTTCTTCGGCTGGGGCATTTCTTCTCCTTGGTGTCTCGGGCCGTGTCAGGTACCCGGGATCAGAACCGCCGGCGGGCGGGTGCCCGGCGGCGGGGGTGGGGCCGCGCCCTGGCGGGTGCGGCCCCGGTGCGGAGCCTTACAGCTCCTCGGTCTCCGCGTACGCGGCGTCCAGGTCCTCGTCCTCGTCGAACTGGTTGTCGACGACCAGCGAGGGATCGAATCCGGGCGGGGAGTCCTTCAGCGCCAGGCCCATGCTCATCAGCTTGACCTTGACCTCGTCGATGGACTTCGCCCCGAAGTTGCGGATGTCCAGCAGGTCGGCCTCGCTGCGCGCGACCAACTCGCCCACGGTGTGGATGCCCTCGCGCTTGAGGCAGTTGTAGGAGCGGACGGTCAGCTCCAGGTCCTCGATCGGCAGCGCCAGGTCGGCGGCCAGGGCGGCGTCGGTCGGGGACGGGCCCATGTCGATGCCCTCGGCCTCGATGTTGAGCTCGCGGGCCAGGCCGAACAGCTCCACCAGGGTCTTGCCGGCGGAGGCGACGGCGTCGCGCGGGCGCATCGACTGCTTGGTCTCGACGTCCAGCACCAGCCGGTCGAAGTCGGTGCGCTGCTCGACGCGGGTGGCCTCGACGTCGTACTTGACCTTCAGCACCGGCGAGTAGATCGAGTCGATCGGGATGCGCCCGATCTCCTGGCCCGCCTGCTTGTTCTGCACCGCGGAGACGTAGCCGCGGCCACGCTCGACGGTGAGCTCCATCTCCAGCTTGCCCTTGCCGTTGAGGGTGGCGATGATCAGCTCGGGGTTGTGGACCTCGACGCCGGCCGGCGGGGCGATGTCGGCGGCGGTAACGGTGCCCGGGCCCTGCTTGCGCAGGTACATGGTCACCGGCTCGTCGATCTCGGAGGAGACGACCAGCTGCTTGATGTTCAGGATCAGGTCGGTGACGTCCTCCTTCACACCCGGGATCGTGGTGAACTCGTGGAGCACGCCGTCGATCCGGATGGACGTCACCGCGGCGCCGGGGATGGACGACAGGAGCGTCCGGCGCAGCGAGTTGCCGAGGGTGTAGCCGAAGCCGGGCTCCAGCGGCTCGATGAGGAACCGCGAGCGGTACTCATCGATGATTTCCTCGGTCAGAGTGGGGCGCTGTGCGATAAGCACGCTTTCAACCTCCAGTGCCTGGGCCGGCCGCTATATACCGACCACGGGGGTGGTGCACCCATGGGGAGCCCGCGAAGGCTCCCCATGGGGACGAGCCGCTACTTGGAGTAGAGCTCGACGATCAGCTGCTCCTGGACCTGCGTGTCGATGACCGCACGCTCCGGGAGCGAGTGGACGAGGATCCGCATCTTCGACGGGATGACCTCGATCCAGGCCGGAGCCGGACGCTCGCCGGCCTCGGCGCGGGCCACGACGAACGGGGTGAGCTCCAGGCTCTCCTTGCGCACCTCGACGATGTCGCTGGGCGACACGCGCATCGAGGGGATGTTCGCCTTGTGGCCGTTCAGCAGGATGTGGCCGTGGCGGACCAGCTGGCGCGCGTGGTCGCGGGACTTGGCGAAGCCGGCCCGGTAGACCACGTTGTCCAGACGGGACTCGAGGATGCGGAGCAGGTTCTCACCCGTCTTGCCACCCTTGCGGTTGGCCTCCTCGTAGTAGCCGCGGAACTGCTTCTCCAGAACGCCGTAGATACGGGCGGTCTTCTGCTTCTCGCGAAGCTGGAGCAGGTACTCGTTCTCCTTGGTGCGACCGCGGCCGTGCTCACCCGGGGGGTAGGGACGGATCTCGATCGGGCACTTGGGGCCATCGCACTTGCTGCCCTTGAGAAAGAGCTTGGTCTTCTCGCGGCGGCAGCGCTTGCAGTCGGGGCCGGTGTAACGGGCCATGGTTCTTCTACTCTCCTAGCTCAGACGCGCCGGCGCTTCGGCGGACGGCAGCCGTTGTGCGGCGAAGGGGTGACGTCGTTGATGGATCCGACCTCCAGGCCGGTCTGCTGCAGCGACCGGATGGCGGTCTCGCGGCCGGAGCCGGGACCCTTGACGAACACGTCGACCTTCTTCATGCCGTGCTCCATGGCCCGACGGGCGGCGGCCTCGGCGGTCATCTGAGCGGCGAACGGGGTCGACTTGCGCGAGCCCTTGAAGCCCACCTGACCCGAGCTCGCCCACGCGATCACGTTCCCCTGCGGGTCGGTGATCGAGACGATGGTGTTGTTGAACGTGCTCTTGATGTGAGCGTGCCCGTGGGCGACGTTCTTCTTTTCCTTGCGGCGCAGCTTGGGAGCCTTGGCGCCGGCCTTACGGCTCTGGGGAGGCATTGTGCTGGGTTCTCCTGATTGAGGTGATCGGTCCGGGCCACTGACAACCAGCTAATCCGGTCCGTGGCTGGACTACTTCCGGCCGGCCTTCTTCTTGCCGGCGATGGCCTTGCGCGGGCCCTTGCGCGTACGCGCGTTGGTGTGGGTCCGCTGGCCATGCACCGGCAGGCCCTTGCGGTGCCGGATGCCCTGGTAGCAGCCGATCTCGATCTTGCGGCGGATGTCCGCCTGGACCTCACGGCGCAGGTCACCCTCGACGCGGTAGTTCGTGTCGATCCACTGGCGGAGCTTGACGAGGTCGTCCTCCGTCAGGTCCTTCACGCGCGTGTTCGGGTCGATGCCGGTCTCCGCGCAGGTCTGCTGCGAGCGGGTGCGGCCGATGCCGTAGATGTAGGTGAGGGCGATCTCCAGACGCTTCTCGCGCGGGATGTCCACACCAGAGAGACGTGCCATCAGGCAGGCTCCTGTTTCTGTTCGTTCCGGAGGTGTCGAAGCAGCGCCGGTCCTGGTGCCTGACCAGGTCTCCGGCCTCCGGGCCGGGGGTAACGTCCGGGAGCCTCATGGCGAAGGCTCGCGGGGTCGGGACGCTGCGATAAAACAACCGGACCGCGGCGGGTCCGGTCCGAGCTCAGCCCTGACGCTGCTTGTGGCGCAGGTTCTCGCAGATGACCATGACGCGGCCGTGGCGACGGATCACCTTGCACTTGTCACAGATCTTCTTGACGCTGGGCTTGACCTTCATGGTGGTTCCTTACTGGTATCGGTCGTCCGGCGCGCGGAAACGCACCGAAAGGCAGCCCACCGCTCTTGTTCGCGGTGAGCCTCGATGGACGTGAACGGCAGGGACCCCTCTTGGTGGAAGAGGAGCCCTCCAGGTCACTTGTAGCGGTAGACGATGCGCCCACGGGTCAGGTCGTACGGGCTGAGCTCGACGACGACCCGGTCGTCCGGAAGGATCCGGATGTAGTGCATCCGCATCTTGCCGGAGATGTGCGCGAGGACCTTGTGGCCGTTCGCCAGCTCAACGCGGAACATCGCGTTGGGCAGGGACTCGATGATGGTGCCCTCGATCTCGATGGCGCCTTCTTTTTTGGCCAAGTTCCTTCAATCTCCTTCAGAAGGGTGTCTACTGCCGCGTCGGCTTCCGTACTCCAGGAGCAAGTGGTGACTCGCACAGGTGCACTCATAGACCCAGCCGCGGGGGCGCACCAGAGCCACTCCATACGGAGCCGACACGCCAGTGTACGCCGAACGCTTGCAGAACGCGAAACCGGAGATTATTACCCCGTTCGCACCAGCTGTGAAACCCGTGGGGGGCGGCGAGAATTCCCGTCGCGTTCGGCGTGCGGACAACCTGGGGCCCGGCGGGGGGCGGAGGGCACGACGGGCAGGGCTGTGAGCGGCACGCCGATGGGCGGGCCGATGGGCGGGCCGATGCGCGGAGCGAAGGGCACCTTACAGTGCCGCTGACCTGCTACAGCGCGGCGGCCATGTCGGTGGTCGCGGTGGTCACGGTGGTCGCAGCAGTCGCAGCGGTCGCGGCGGTCGCGGCGGTCGCGGCAGTCGTGTCGGCCGTTCGTGACAGTCGTGCAAGTCGCGCAGGTCGCGCCGGTCGCGCAGATCGTGCCAGTCGCAGCGGTCGCGGCGGTGGTCGCAGCGGTCGTGGCAGTCGTACCGGCTGTTCGTGCCGGTCGTGCCGGTCGCAGTGGTCGTGCCGGTCGCGGTGGCGGCGGCTGTCGCGAGGCGCGGTTCAGTTGCGCTTGTTGTTGATGTTGTGGGCGACCATCAGCGCGCCGGTGATGCCGATCGGCCAGATCGGCCAGAAGTTGCCCCAGCTGCCGCCGCCGCTCAGGCCGGTGATCAGCCAGATCGTGGTGAGCAGGACCGACAGGCCGATCCAGGAGCCGAACGAGTCCCAGCCGCGGCCGCGGCGGGCGGCGCGCTGCTCCCAGCGCTGCTGGTGGCGCTCGATGCGGTCCTGGTGGCGGGCCAGGTGGTGGCGGTGCTTGTCCTGGTGGCGGGCCAGGTGGTCGTTGATCCGATCCTGGATGGCCTGGTTGTCGATGTTGATCTGCATCCGTCCGGCCCCGTCCCGCCGGATCTCGACCGGGCGCCCGGGGGCGGTGCGCTGCTGGGCCTGCTGGAGGTTCAGCTGCGCCAGGTCGATCGGCAGGTCGCGGGTGAGGACGCGCAGTTCGCCGTAGGTCTTGGCGGAATAGGCCTGGACCATCCGCTCCTCGAACTCGTCCAGCGTCAGGCGGCCGGCGGCGTGGTGCTCGCGCAACTGCTCCACCAGGCGTTCGCGGTCGGCGTCGCCGGCGCGCATCTCGGGTTCGAAGGCGGCCCCACCCTGCGTCATCTGCGTGACTCCCCAACTGACTCGCGACATATCTCGACTGTACCTCAGGTCCGTCCCCCAAGGATCCCCCCGGAGAGGGAGGTGCGGCTACTCCCGGCGGAGCATGATCTGACTCGTGCACTTTCCGGGGGCGCCCCAGATTCGCGAATTCCGGCCGCGCCGGCCCCGGCAGGCCGATGTGCTGGTCACGTTGATCATCATGGGTCTGAACACCGGCGGGTACCTGTTGCCGGGGGTGATGCCGTTCGGGCCGTGGCGGTACGCGATGGAGACCGCGACGATCGTGCCGCTGCTGTGGCGGGAGACGTACCCGGTGCTGGACGCCCTGGTGGTCGGGGGGATGACGCTGCTGGTGACGTCGGTCGTGCACCCTGCTCAACCGTTCCCGTACGCGGTGCTGGTCTCCCAGTTCACGATCGGGTCGGCGCTGCGCGGGCGGGCGCGCGTGCTGATGATCGGCTTGTTCACGGTCGGGAACGTGATCGCCGAGCTGCTGCACCACCAGCAGGGCAATCCCGAGGACTTCTTCGTCACCTTCACGCTCAGCCTGACCTCCGTGTTCCTGGGGCTGCTCACCCAGTCCGAGCGGGACTCCGCCGAGGCGCTGGCCGAGCGGGCCGCGCAGGCCGAGCGGGCCCGGATCGCGCGGGACATGCACGACGTGGTGGGGCACGCGGTGGCGTTGATGGTGGTGCAGGCCGAGGCGGGGCCGTTGCTGGTGCGGTCGCGGCCGGAGCGGGCCGAGGCGGCGTTCGAGGCGATCTCGGCGGCGGGACGCGACGCGATGACGCAGTTGCGGGCCATGGTGGGGGTGTTGCAGCAGGAGGCGGGGAACCGGCGCGATCCGCTGCCGACGCTGGCGGGGCTGGAGGATCTGGTCCGGCAGGTGCGCCGGGCCGGGCTGCGGGTGGAGCTGGCGGCCGACGGTGTGCCGGCGCCGCTGTCGCCGGGGGCCGAGGCGGCGGCGTTCCGGGTGGTGCAGGAGGCGTTGACCAACACTCTGAAACACGCGCGGGCTTCGCGGGCCGAGGTGCGGCTGGCGTGGTCGGTGGACGCGTTGGAGATCACGGTGGCCGACGACGGGAGAGGCGCGGTGCACGGCACCGACGGTGGGCACGGGCTGAACGGGCTCAGGGAGCGGCTGGTTCCGGTCGGTGGCTGCCTCAGCTGGGATGCGCGCCCCGCGGCGGGCGGGTTTGCGCTCATGGCGCGGATACCGTCCGAGCGTTGATCGGGGCCCACCGGTCCTCCCTGATCCGGACATCGCCGACGGCGGCCGCCGGGGCCTGGTAGAAAGCGTTCGTGGCGATACGCGTGGTGGTGGCGGACGACCAGGAACTGGTGCGCAGCGGCTTCGCGATGATCCTCGACGCGCAGCCCGATATCGAGGTGGTCGGTGAGGCGGGGAACGGTGCCGAGGCGGTGGAGTTGGCGCGCGTCCTGGCGCCGGACGTGTTGCTGCTCGATGTGCGGATGCCGGTGATGGACGGGATCGAGGCGGCGCGGTTGGTCAGTGCCGAGAGTGGGGTCGGGGGTGGGATCGAGGGTGGGGTCCGGATCCTTATGCTCACCACGTTCGATCTGGATGAGTACGTCTACGACGCGCTCTATGCCGGTGCTTCGGGGTTCCTGCTCAAGGATGTGCGCCGTGACGATCTGGTGCACGCGGTCCGGGTGGTGGCTGCTGGGGAGGCTTTGCTGGCGCCGTCGGTGACTCGGCGGCTGATCGCTGATATCGCGGCGCGGCGGCCGGCGCGGGGTGGGGGTGGAGGCGGCAGTGGCGGGGGTGGTCGCGGTGGCGGTGGTAGCGGCGGCGGCAGCGGCGGATCAGCGGTGGCGTCGTCGGAGCGGCTGGCTGCGCTCACGCCTCGGGAGCGCGAGACGCTGGTGCTGATCGCGCAGGGCGCCTCTAATGCGGAGATCTCTGCGGCGTTGTTCGTCTCGGAGCACACGGTGAAGACCCATGTCAGCAATGTCCTGATGAAGCTGGGGCTGCGAGACCGGGTGCACGCGGTGATCTTCGCGTATGAGAGCGGGCTGGTGACTCCCTCCTGGGAGGGATGAGTCCCTCGTTCGAATGAGGGGGGTCGCACCCCCGTCGGAGGGATCTCAGGGTGCGTGGTCGTGGCGCACCGTGGGTGGCATGTTGAAACATGCTGTGGAACTCGCCATTCGACGCCCGCGGACCGTCGTCGCGGTCTGGCTCGTGGTGTTCGCGGTCGGCCTCGGCCTGGGCGGTGCGGTCTTCGGCAAACTCGGGGGGCTCGGCGCGGCGGTGCCGGGAAGTGAGTCCCGGGTGACCGCGGACCGGATCGACAAGCTCGATCCGGGGAGGGACACCATCGACGCGATGGTGACCGCCGTCCCCGGTCCGGCTGGGGGCACGACCGGAGCCGCGGGCGGCCGCGTGATCGTGGACGATGCCGGGCTGAAGGCCCGGGTCGCCGCCGCGGTCGCCGAGATCAGGACCATTCCCGGGGTGGCCGAGGTCCCGGATCCGTATCGGACACCGGGAATGACCGGGGACGGCCGGGTCGTCGCGGTCACCGTGACCTTCGTCGGCGGGCTCGCCGACAAGGCTGAACACACTGCGCTGGACGCCGCCGAGGCGCGGCTGCGGGCGATCGGTACGACGGAGTTCCAGGTGCGGGTCAGCGGTGGGCCGCTGCTGGACCAGGCGCTGAACAACACTGCGCAGTCCGACGCGAGCAAGGCCGAGATGCTGTCGTTGCCGATCGTCCTGCTGTTGCTGGTGGTGGTGTTCGGCGGGCTGCTGGCGGCGGCGCTGCCGCTGTTGCTGGCGCTGTGCGGGGTGGCCGCGACGTTGCTGGTGCTCTACGCGTTCAGCTTCGTGACGGATCTGTCGGTGTACTCGGTGCAGATCACGACGATGCTCGGGCTCGGGCTCGGGGTCGACTACGCGCTGTTGATGGTGACTCGGTTCAAGCAGGAGCGGGCGATCCACGATGAGGTCGCGGACTGCGTGCGGGCCACGGGCGCGGCCGCTGGGCGGACGGTTCTGTTCTCCGGGCTGACGGTCGCTGTGAGTCTGGCCGGGATTGTGGTGTACCCGGCGCCGTTCTTGCGGAGTATGGGCCTGGCGTCGTGTGCGGTGGTCGCGGTCGACATGCTGGCGGCGGTGACGCTGCTTCCTGCGTTGCTGGTCAAGTACGGGCATCGGATCAAGCCGGCGAGTCAGCGGCGGTCAGAGGGGCGCTGGTTCGGGCGGGTCGCCGGTGGGGTGGTGCGGCGGCCGATGCCGGTGCTGCTGGTGGTCGGGGCGGCGCTGGTGACGGCGGCGTTGCCGGCGCGGGCGCTGTCTCTGACGCCTGGTGATGCGCGTGAGTTGCCGGCCAGTTCGGAGGCGCGGCAGGTCTACGAGCTGGGGTTGGCGCACTTTCCTGGGCACAGTAATGCCGACCCGATCGAGGTGCTTGTTGATGGGGGCGCCGCGCGGCCGGACTATCTGAAGCACCTGCGTGCGCTGCCGGGGGTCGTCGACTCGTCGCAGAAGGCGTATGCGGACGGCAGTGCGATTGTGACGTTGGTGCCGGCTGGGACGAACGACGGTGCGGTCGCTACTGGGTTGGTGAAGACCATCCGCGGTGAGCATGTGGATGAGAATGCGAATGCGAGCGCGAACGCGAACGCGAACGCGAACGCGAACGCGAATGAGGAGCAGGAGCGGGCGTCGGTTACTGGTGCCAGTGCGCACCTGGTCGACTTCCGGGAGATGTTGGTCGAGCGGCTGCCGTACGCGGTCGGGGTGGTGCTGGTGTCGGTGTTCGTGCTGCTGTTCTTGTTCACGGGGTCGGTGTTGATTCCGGTGAAGGCGGTGTTGACCAACTTGCTGAGCATCGGGGCGGCGCTCGGGGTGACGGTGTGGGTGTTTCAGCAGGGGCACTTTGCGGGGGTCTTCGGCCCGGGGATGCGGGGTGGGCTGGGGGCGTTGGATGTGACGGTGCCGCCGTTGATGATCGCGGTGGCGTTCGGGTTGTCGATGGACTACGAGATTTTCATCCTTGGGCGGATCCGCGAGGCGCGTCTGCATGGGGAGGATGCGCAGCAGGCGGTGGTGACCGGGGTGCGGCATACCGGGCGGGTGGTTACGTGTGCGGCGGCGCTGCTTGTGATTGTGTTCGCGTGTTTTATGACGGGTGGTTCCGCGCCGATTTTGGAGTTCGGGTTGGGGTTGACGTTGGCTGTGTTGATCGATGCGACTTTGGTTCGGATGCTTTTGGTGCCGGCGGTGCTGGCGTTGGTTGGGGAGGGGGGGTGGTGGGCTCCGGGGTGGTTGCGGGGGGTGCATCGGCGGTTTGGGGTTGGGGAGGGGGTTGGGGTTGATGGTGAGGGTGAAAGTGGGGTTGAGGGTGAAGGCGGGGTTGAGGGGATGGGGATTGAGGTGGTGGAGGGGGGTGTGGCGTCGGAGTCGGCGCGTACTGGTCTGTCTGGTTGGTGAAAGCCAGTCAAAAGCCGTGAAAAGCTAAAAGCAGGCGCCTCCGGCGGGGGCCTCGGATCCCTCGGAGAACTGGCGCCAGTCCATAGGGGGGTACATTCAGGGCCCTGCGCTGGCGGTTTGTGAGGTGGGGGTTCGTTCCCCTCGCTCACGTCGGCAGCCCTACGGGTACAGCACCGCCGCCCAGATATCAAGTCCATGCCGTCGCCTGTTGTTCTGGCGCTGCGGTTGCGCTTGCATGAACTTGACACCTGGTCGGCGGCACTGTAGGCAAAGCCCTGCCGACGTGACCGAGGAGAACGAACCAAAACCTCGGGAGAAGGCTTGAAGGATCCGGGGGGAGGGGTGGTCCGGTTCAGCTTGCGGCCGCCGGTGGGCAAGCCTTCGGCCGAACCTCACCTCAGCCCCCCTCCACCTTCCCCACCGCTCGAGCGACCACATCCTGCGTCAAGCCCGAATCAGTACCCCCGAGCCCCGTGTTGGCGACGTACAACAGTGTGCTGCCGATCCGGACCACCACGATGTCCACCTGGGCTGGGTAGCCGCCGATATCGGCTGACATCCGTGTAGCGCTGCTGCCGTCACCGGTCTCCGGGAAGGGGAGGGCTGCGACGCCGAAGTCGTAGCTGCTGCCGTCCTTGTCGGTCTCGGTGAGGGTGGTGCAGGTCTTCATCGCTGTGGAGATGGTGGTCAGGAGGGTCTCGGCGGTTTGTGTTGATGGGAAGCTGGCCAGGCCGGTGGCTACGTTGGGGCCGAGTTCGGATTTGGTGAAGGAGGTGTTGGTGGCGGCTGTGGCGGTGGGGGGTTTGCCGTCGCTGTTCATCAGGTCGACCAGGGGTTTGCAGTGGGGGTCGGTCGAGCTGATGGTGCCGTTGGTGTCGGTGGCGTCGGTGTCGACGGTGAAGCCGGTGGGCAGGTCGTTGACGGTGAGCAGACGGGTGTGGAGGTCGCTCTCGGTGAGGGTCGTGGGGGGTGCTGAGGTGCTTGGCTTCGGGGTGCGGGAGTCGGTGCTTCCGCAGGCGGAGGTGGTGCCGAGCGTCAGCGCGAACGCTGACGCCAGCGCGAACGATGCGGCACGGGGCATGTCACCATCGTCCGACGTCAGGAGGGCCGGCGCATAGCGGGACTGGCCGGGCGGTCACTCCTTGTGGGCATGGGGGGTCACTCTTCCGGAGCAGTGGTGACCACGATGCCGTCGGGGGTCAGGGCCACGGTGTGTTCCCAGTGCGCGGCGGCGGAGCCGTCTTTGGACACGACGGTCCAGTCGTCGGCGAGGACCCGGGTCTTGTTCTTGCCCAGGGTCAGCATCGGTTCGATGGCGATGGCCATGCCGGTGGTGAGGACTGTGTGCTCGCCGCGGACCGGGTAGTTGTAGACCATCGGCGTCATGTGCATCTGGGAGCCGATGCCGTGGCCGCCGTAGTCGCGGATGATGCCGTAGCGGCGCGGCTGGGAGCGGGTGTACTCGTCGATCGCGGTGGAGACGTCGTTGAGCGCGACGCCCTCCTTCACCGCGCGGATGCCGGCCCACATCGCCTGCTCGGTGACGCGGGAGAGCTCGGCCAGTTCCGGGGCGACCTCGCCGACGGGGACGGTGATCGCGGAGTCGGCGTGCCAGCCGCGGGTGTTCCAGCGGCCGGTCGCGACCTGGGTCGGGTCGGTGGGGATGATGGCGCCGCAGTCGATGGAGATCAGGTCGCCCTCGCGCAGGACGCGGGCGCCGGGGATGCCGTGGACGATCTCGTCGTTGACCGAGGCGCAGATCGAGCCGGGGAAGTCGCCGTAGCCCAGGAAGGAGGGCACGGCGCCGTGCGAGCGGATGGATTCCTCGGCGATCCGGTCCAGCTCACCGGTGGTGATGCCCGGCCGGACCGCCGAGCGCAACAGCGCCAGCGTGCGCGAGACGACCTTGCCGGCCTGTTTCATGGCCTCGAACTGCTCGGCGGTCTTCAGTTCGATCGTGCCGTCGTCGGCGCCGTGGGCGTGCATGGGTCGGAACTTCCTTCGGGACTGCTCGGGTGGGTGGTGCTCGGCCGGGTCAGCCGCGGGCCGCGTCCACGGCCGTGATGGCGCGCTCGGTGATGACCTGCACCTCGCCGGCCGCCTCGATGGTCGTGAGCACACCCTGCTCGCGGTAGTAGTCGATGATCGGCGCGGTCTCGGCCGCGTAGACCTCAAGACGCTTGCGGACGACGTCCTCCTTGTCGTCCGAGCGCTGGTACAGCTCGCCGCCGCAGACGTCGCACCGGTCGCCGGACTGCGAGGGGCTGTAGTCGACGTGGAAGATGTGCCCGGAGTCGTTGCGGCACAGCCGGCGGCCGGAGATCCGCTTGATCACCTCGTCGTTGTCGACCTCCAGGTCGAGCACGATGTCCAGGTAGGCCTTGCCGGCCCCGGGCTGCACCCCGTTGTCGGCCAGGATCTGGTCCAGCTCCTCGGCCTGGGCGACGTTGCGCGGGAACCCGTCGAGCAGGAACCCGCCGGCCGCGTCCGGCTGCGAGAGCCGGTCGCGGACGATGTCTATGGTGAGCTCGTCCGGGACCAGGTGGCCGGCGTCCAGGTACTCCTTGGCCTTCACGCCCAGCGGCGTGCCCTGGGAGATGTTCGCCCGGAAGATGTCCCCGGTGCTGATCTTCGGGACGTCCAGGTGCGAGGCGATGAACGAGGCCTGCGTGCCCTTGCCCGCGCCCGGCGGACCGACGAGAACGATACGCACTAGTTGAGGAACCCTTCGGCGTCGATGGGACGGACGGCCGAGCGCCGTCCGCGGTGGGTGAGGCGCGTCGACGCCGTTGTCGCAGCCGTCACCGCAGGAAGCCTTCGTAGTTGTGCTGCTGGAGCTGCGACTCGATCTGCTTCACGGTCTCCAGGCCCACGCCCACCATGATCAGGATAGTCGTGCCGCCGAACGGGAACTTGCCGCTGGCGTGCAGCTCGGCCAGCGCGATCATCGGGATGATGGCGATGATCGACAGGTACAGCGCGCCCGGCCAGGTGACCCGGGTGGACACGTACTGCAGGTACTCGGCGGTGGGCTTGCCGGCCCGGATGCCCGGGATGAAGCCGCCGTACTTCTTCATGTTGTCGGCGATCTCGTCCGGCACGAACGTGATCGAGACGTAGAAGAAGGCGAAGCCGAGGATCAGCAGGAAGTAGGTGATGGAGTAGGCCAGCGAGTACCCGTCGGTACTCATGCCGAACTCCTTGTTGACCCAGTGCGCCCAGCCCTTCTGGGCGTTCGGGTGCGTGAAGTTCGCGACCATCAGCGGCAGCTGGAGCAGCGAGGAGGCGAAGATGACCGGGATGACGCCGGCCTGGTTCACCTTCATCGGGATGTAGGTCGAGGACCCGCCGTACATCCGCCGGCCGACCATCCGCTTGGCGTACTGCACCGGGATCCGGCGCTGGCCCTGCTCGACGAACACCACGGCCCCGACCAGGATCATGCCCATCAGCAGCACGCCGAAGAACACCGGCCAGCCGTCCATGGTCTTGCCGGCCTGCTTGATCGCCCACAGCGACTGCGGGAAGTTGGCGGTGATCGAGGTGAAGATCAGCAGCGACATGCCGTTGCCGATGCCGCGGTCGGTGATCAGCTCGCCCAGCCACATGATCAGCGTGGTGCCGGCGGTCAGCGTCAGGACCATGACCGTCATGCCGGTCCAGTCGATCTTGCTGTAGATGACGTCCTTGCCGGCGCAGCCGTTGCCCAGCAGCGCACCCGGGTTGTTCTTCATCAGGGTGAGCATCGTGGTCGACTGCAGCACCGCCAGCCCGATGGTCAGGTACCGGGTGTACTGCGTGATCTTCGTCTGCCCGGCCTGGCCCTCCTTCTTCAGGGCCTCCAGGCGCGGGATCACCACGGTCAGCAGCTGCAGGATGATCGACGCGGTGATGTAGGGCATGATGCCCAGCGCGAAGATCGACAGCTGGAGCAGCGCGCCGCCGGAGAACAGGTTGATCAGGCCCAGGGCCTGGTTCCCGCTGTTCTGCGACTTGGTCAGGTTCAGACACGAGCTCAGCGTGTGGGTGTCCACGCCCGGAGCCGGAATGTGCGCGCCCAACCGGAACAGCGCCATGATGCCCAGCGTAAAGAGCAGCTTCTTGCGCAGGTCGGGCGTGCGGAACGCCCGAGCAAATGCGGTGAGCATGGTCCTCCTGCGCCTTACGCGACGAGAGTTAAAGGGTCCTGATTCCCACGGGCCGTAGGCTTCACGCTGGTGCGCGGCGCTTTCGGGCACGCGGGGTCAAGTCGGGGTGATGGCCGACCTGCGCCATCTTACGCATAGCAGGAAGCCTATGGCGACCCTCGGCCGGGGGGAGTTGTGGGCGGTGTACTGGGGGTGAGGGTGGAACCGGGCTCCGGGGTGCCCGGGCCCGGCGTCGCGGGGCCCGGAAAGGGTGCTGACGGTTGCCGGGCCGATGACACCGGACCGGCGCGCATCCGCCCGCCTCGCACCGCCGAGCGCACCCTCGGCGCACCCGCGCGCGGGCCGCGCGCACCCTCGCGCCCGCCCCCGCCCCGCGAAACGGCGAGGAGGGCGCCGCCCCGGGTCTCCCCGCAACGACGCCCTCCTCGTTCACTTCACCGCGTGGCGGTTCAGATCTCCTCGGCCGAGCCGCCGGCCGCGGCCAGCTTCTCCTTCGCCGACGCGGAGAACGCGTGCGCCTTGACCCGCAGCGCGACGTTCACCTCGCCGGTGCCGAGCACCTTGACCAGCTCGCTGTCGCGGACCGCGCCCTTGGCGATCAGGTCCTCGACCGTGACCTCGCCGCCGGCCGGGTACAGCGCCGACAGCTTGTCCAGGTTCACGACCTGGAACGTCACCTTGAACGGGTTCTTGAACCCGCGGGCCTTCGGCAGGCGCATGTGCAGCGGCATCTGGCCGCCCTCGAAGCGCGCCGAGACCTGGTAGCGGGCCTTCGTACCCTTGGTACCGCGACCCGCCGTCTTGCCCTTGGAGCCCTCGCCGCGACCCACGCGGGTCTTCGGCGTCTTGGCGCCCGGGGCCGGGCGGAGGTGGTGGACCTTCAGCGTCATGTCAGTCGACCTCCTCGACCTTGACCAGGTGGCGAACGGTGTGGACCATGCCGCGGAACTGCGGGAGGTCCTCCTTCACCACGGTGTCGTTGATCCGCTTCAGACCGAGCGACCGGAGGGTGTCCCGGTGGTTCTGCTTGGTCCCGATCTGCGAGCGGGTCTGCGTGATCTTCAAACGGGCCATGTCTCTCAGCTCCCCACACCGGCGCGGGCGCGCAGGAGGGCGGCCGGAGCCACGTCCTCCAGCGGGAGCCCGCGGCGCGCGGCGACTTCCTCCGGACGCACCAGGTCCTTCAGGGCCGCCACGGTCGCGTGGACGATGTTGATCGGGTTGTCCGAGCCGAGCGACTTGCTCAGCACGTCGTGGACGCCCGCGCACTCCAGCACGGCGCGCACCGGGCCGCCGGCGATGACGCCGGTACCGGGGGCGGCCGGCTTGAGCAGAACGACGCCGGCGGCGCGCTCGCCCGTCACCGGGTGCGGGATCGTGCCCTGGATGCGCGGGACCTTGAAGAAGTTCTTCTTGGCCTCCTCGACACCCTTGGCGATCGCGTCGCGGACTTCCTTCGCCTTGCCGTAGCCCACGCCCACGGTGCCCTCGCCGTCACCGACGATCACCAGGGCGGTGAAGCTGAAGCGACGGCCACCGCGCACGACCTTGGCCACCCGGTTGATGGTGACGACGCGCTCGATGTGCGCCGACTTCTCCACCGGGGCCTGGTCGCCGCGACGGTCGCGGCGCTCGCGGCGGTTGTTGCCGCCCTCGCCGCCGCCGCCCTGGTTCTGCCCACCGAAGCCGCCTCCGCGGCGCTGCGGACCCGCCATCAGAGGCTCCTTCCCTTCGAAACAGTGATGCTCACAGCTCCAGCCCCGCTTCCCGGGCGCCGTCGGCCACCGCGGCCACCCGGCCGTGGTACTTGTTGCCGCCGCGGTCGAAGACGACCGTGCCGACACCCTTGGCCTTGGCCCGCTCGGCGACGAGCTTGCCGACTTCCTTGGCCTTGGCCGTCTTGTCGCCGTCCGCGGTGCGCAGGCCGGCCTCCATGGTGGAGGCCGAGGCCAGCGTCACGCGGGTGACGTCGTCCACGACCTGCGCCACCATGTGGCGCGCGGAGCGGGTGACGACCAGGCGCGGCCGCAGCGCGGTGCCCGAGACCTTCTTGCGGACCCGCAGGTGGCGACGCTTGACAGCGTTGCGCTTCTTCGCCGGCCCCTTGCCGATCTTGACTGCGAAAGCCATTACTTCTTCCCAGCCTTTCCGGCCTTGCGGCGGATGACCTCGCCGGCGAACTTGATGCCCTTGCCCTTGTAGGGGTCGATCTTGCGCAGCTTCTTGATGTAGGCGCAGGTCTCGCCCACCAGCTGCTTGTCGATCCCGGACACGGAGAACTTGGTCGGGCTCTCGACGGCGAAGGTGATGCCGTCGGGGGCCGGGACCGGGACCGGGTGGCTGTAGCCGAGGGCGAACTCGAGGTCCTTGCCCTTGGCGGTCACGCGGTAACCGACACCGGAGATCTCCAGGTTCTTGGTGTAGCCCTGGGTGACGCCGATGATCATGTTGTTCACCAGGGTGCGCGACAGACCGTGGCGCTCCTTGGAGACCCGCTCGTCGTTCGGGCGGGCGACGACCAGGTTGCCGTCCTCACCCTTCGAGATCGAGATCGGGGTGACGACGGTGTGCTGCAGGGAGCCCTTGGGCCCCTTGACGGTCACGTCCTGGCCGTTGATGGTGACGTCGACGCCGGCGGGAACCGGGATCGGCAGCCGTCCAATACGAGACATTGCTCCTCCTCCTTCCCTTACCAGACGTAGGCGAGGACTTCGCCGCCGACGCCCTTGCGGGCGGCCTGGCGGTCGGTCAGCAGACCGGTCGAAGTCGAGATGATGGCGACGCCGAGTCCGCCGAGCACCCGCGGCAGGGCCGTGGACTTCGCGTAGACGCGCAGGCCCGGCTTCGAGATGCGCTTGATCCCGGCGATGGACCGCTCACGGTTCGGACCGAACTTCAGGTCGATGGTGAGCGTCTTGCCCACCTCCGCGTCCTCGACCTTCCAGGAGGCGATGTAGCCCTCCTGCTTGAGGATCTCGCAGATGTGGGTCTTGATCTTGCTCGACGGCATGGACACCACGTCGTGGTACGCCGAGTTGGCGTTCCGCAGCCGGGTGAGCATGTCCGCGATCGGGTCGGTCATGGTCATGGTTGGCCGTAGGCCTTCCTCGCCGTGGTATCCCTGCGCTGCTCACACTCTCCGATACGAGTGCACATGCGCAGGGACCTGCGGCGTGTAGTAGTTACCAGGAGCTCTTGGTGACGCCGGGCAGCTCGCCGGCGTGTGCCATCTCGCGCAGGCAAACCCGGCACAGGCCGAACTTGCGGTAGACCGAGTGCGGACGGCCGCACTTGGAGCAGCGGGTGTAGCCGCGCACCTTGAACTTCGGCTTCGCGAGCGCCTTGTTGATCAGGGCCTTCTTCGCCATATGCTCACGCCTCCTTGAACGGGAAACCGAGGAGACGCAGCAGGGCGCGACCCTCATCGTCGTTGCGAGCGGTCGTCACGACGGTGATGTCCATGCCGCGCACGCGGTCGATCTTGTCCTGGTCGATCTCGTGGAACATCGACTGCTCGTTCAGACCGAAGGTGTAGTTGCCCTTGCCGTCGAACTGCTTGGGCGACAGGCCGCGGAAGTCGCGGATACGGGGCAGCGCGATCGACACCAGCCGGTCGCAGAACTCCCACATCCGGTCGCCGCGCAGCGTGACGTGCGCGCCGATCGGCTGACCCTCGCGCAGCTTGAACTGCGCGATGGACTTGCGGGCCTTGGTCACGGTCGGCTTCTGGCCGGTGATCGCCGCGAGGTCGCGGACGGCACCGTCCATCAGCTTGCTGTCCCGGGCGGCGTCGCCGACGCCCATGTTGACCACGATCTTGGTCAGCGTGGGGATCAGCATGACGTTCTCGAACGCGAACTGCTCCTTGAGCGCCGCGGCGATCTCCGACCGGTAGCGCAGCTTCAGGCGCGGCGCGACGGTCTCGGTCTCAGTCACAGTCATCAGATGTCCTTACCGGTGCGCTTGGCGTAGCGGACGCTGCGCGTGACGGTCTTCTTCGTCCCGTCGGCGAGCGTGCGCTCCTCCTCCACGCGGCGGTAGCCCACCCGCGTGACGACCTTGGCGCCCTCGTGCTCGACGACCAGCATCACGTTGGAGACGTGGACCGGGGCCTCGACGGTGATGATGCCGCCGGTCTTGCTCCCGCGGACGGACTGGCCGACCTTGGTGTGCTTCTTGACCCGGTTGACGCCCTCGACCAGGACCTTCTGGGTGGTCGGGAAGGCCTGGATGACCTTGCCCTGCAGCCCCTTGTCCTTGCCGGTGACGACCTGGACCAGGTCGCCCTTCTTGATGTTCATGCCCGACATGTCTTACAGCACCTCCGGGGCGAGCGAGACGATGCGCATGTAGCGCTTCTCGCGCAGCTCGCGGCCCACCGGGCCGAAGATGCGGGTCCCGCGCGGGTCCCCGCCGTCCTTGATCAGGACGGCCGCGTTCTCGTCGAAGCGGATGTACGAGCCGTCCGGACGCCGGCGCTCCTTGACGGTGCGCACGATGACGGCCTTGACGACGTCGCCCTTCTTGACGCCCGCACCGGGCAGGGCGTCCTTCACGGTGGCGACGATGACGTCGCCGATTCCGGCGTAGCGGCGGCTGGAGCCACCGAGCACGCGGATGCAGAGGATTTCCTTCGCACCGGTGTTGTCGGCGACCCGGAGCCGCGACTCCTGCTGGATCACTTGTTATCTCCTTCGTCGTGCCGGTTCACCGGGGGCCGGCGGGCTGTGCTCGCTGGGAGCCCAGCCCCGCCGGCTTGTCCCGGTGCCTGGCCGAACGGACTGGTTACTTGGCCTTCTCGAGGATCTCGACCAGGCGCCAGCGCTTGGTCGCCGAGAGCGGCCGGGTCTCCATGAGCAGGACACGGTCGCCGATGCCGGCGGTGTTCTGCTCGTCGTGGGCCTTCAGCTTGGCCGTGCTGCGCACGACCTTGCCGTACTTGGCGTGCTTCTTGCGGTCCTCGACCTCGACGACGATGGTCTTGTCCATCTTGTCGCTGACCACGTAGCCCTCGCGCACCTTGCGGCGCCCGCGCTCCTCGGCGTTCGCCTCGGTGCTCACCGTCTGCTCGCTCACTTCGCCTCCTCTGTACTGCCGATGCCGAGCTCGCGCTCCGTCATCAGCGTGTAGATGCGAGCGATGTCCTTCTTCACGGCGCGCATCCGGCCGTGGTTCTCAAGCTGGCCGGTGGCCTGCTGGAAGCGGAGGTTGAACAGCTCCTCCTTGCTCTCACGGAGCTTCTCCAGCAGTTCGGCGTCGCCGAGCTCGCGCAGTTCGCGCGCGGTGATCCCGGTCGCCATCAGATGTCACCTGCCTCACGCTTGATGATCCGGCACTTGAGCGGGAGCTTGTGCGTGGCCCGGAGCAGGGCCTCGCGCGCGCGCTCCTCGTTCGGGTACGAGAGCTCGAAAAGCACTCGGCCGGGCTTGACGTTCGCGACCCACCATTCCGGCGAGCCCTTGCCCGAACCCATGCGGGTCTCGGCGGGCTTCTTGGTCAGCGGACGGTCCGGGTAGATGTTGATCCACACCTTGCCACCACGGCGGATGTGCCGGTTGATGGCGATACGGGCGGACTCGATCTGCCGGTTGGTCACGTACGCCGGGGTCAGCGCCTGGATGCCGTACTCGCCGAACGCCAGGTTGTTGCCGCCCTTGGAGGCGCCGTCACGACCGGGGTGGTGCTGCTTGCGGTGCTTGACCCGCCGCGGGATCAGCATGGGGTCACGCCTCCTTGGTCTCGGTCGCGGCCGGAGCCTCGGCCGCGGCCGGAGCCGCGGCCTGGGCCTGGGCCTGGCCGGCCTGCTGGCCGCCACCGGTGTCGCGGCGCGGGCCGCGGCCAGCGCCGCCGCCT